>CACXHB010000105.1 GCA_902767315.1 uncultured Eubacteriales bacterium | reverse complement strand
GCGGACCGGGTGACGAAAATCGCCCTGGACGGGGAATCCTCCCTGCCCACTCCCTGTTACGGTTTCTCTCTGGAGGCCGGGGGCTATCACCTCTCCGCCGCCGTCACCAAAATGGGCGGCCAGGTGCTGTATCTGCTCTGCAGCGACGACGTAACCGGCGAACTGCTCAGCCTGTCCCAATGCTTCCGTGCGGCGGAAACCTTCCTGCTGTCCCGGGGCTACAGCGGCATGGAACTGAACTATTATTCCAAGCACGACGGCATTCTTACCGCCAATTATGCCGCCACGCAAAACGGCGTGACCCTGTATCCCGATCTGGTGAAAATTCAAATTTCCATGGCGGACGGCGCAATTCTGGGGGTGGAGGCAGGGAATTATCTGCGCAACCATGTTCCCCGCAGTCTGGATCTTCCCGCCCTGACGGAAGCGGAGGCCCGTGCCCGGGTCAATCCCGCCCTCAGCGTGGAAAGCGTCCGGCTGTGCGTCATTCCCACGGACGCCGCGGAGGTTTATTGCTATGAAATCAGCTGCTCCGGCAAGGGCGGCACGTATCTGGTCTATCTCGACGCGGTTACCGGCGCGGAGGTGGACATCATGCAGGTGGTGGGCGACGCCCAGGCCACATTGGTCATGTAACAAGAAAACCCAATTCTGGAGGCACGGATATGCAGCAATACGGTTCCCATCCTGCGCGCTCGGGGCATACCATGCAGCAGACCCTCTACGCGGAGCGTGATCCCATGATTAACAGGGGCGATCTCTACAGCGCCTGTCTGGATCCCGTAGTGGGCTCGGAACAGGGGGGCATTCGCCCCGTCCTAGTGATACAAAACGACGTGGGCAATCGATACAGCCCCACGGTGATCGTGCTGGCCGTAACCGGTCAGGTGAACAAGGCGCGGCTGCCCACCCATGTGCCCGTGCTGGCCGGCGAAAACGGCCTGCAGAAGGACAGCGTGATTCTGGCCGAACAGATTCGCACGCTGGACAAACGCCGTTTGCGGGAACGCATCGGCTCCATCGGGCCAGAAATCATGGAACAGGTCAGTCAGGCGCTGCGGATTTCCCTAGGCTTTTGACAGGCGACTGGGCGGGCGGTTTTTAGGCCGTCCGTTTTTCTTTGAGCGTGGACCCCTGGGGGGTGCGGGGGGCGGCGGCCCCCCGCGTTTCGCCGGTTCGAAAAACCGCGGTTTTTCGAACCGGCGCGTGGCCCAAGGGGGGTCCGGGGGGAGCGGAGCTCCCCCCGGGTTCGCAAAGGGAGGCAGGCCGAACGGCCTGCCTCCCTTTGCGCGTCACTTTTCCGGCTTCAGGCTCCAAATGCCTCGATCGACGCATTCGGTAATCCTGGCCAGGGTCTCGCTGTCCCGCTTTCCGGCATATTCGGAAAGGTTCAGCGGCTTGCCAATGTAGATATTGGTCACATGAAATTTCCGGTAAGGGCCGTCGATGAACACCGGAATCACCGGCGCTCCCGTCTGCTGGGTCAGCAGCGCCGTGCCGTTATGCATCTGCAAATGCTC
Source organism: uncultured Eubacteriales bacterium (assembly GCA_902767315.1). Taxonomy (GTDB): domain Bacteria; phylum Bacillota; class Clostridia; order Christensenellales; family Aristaeellaceae; genus RUG11247. The sequence goes on along the minus strand of CACXHB010000105.1, from coordinate 22,080 downwards.
GTTGTCCGCGCTGCGGGTGCCCTGGGGGAAGATGCCCAGACCGTCGCCGGCCTTCAGGGTCTTCACGCCCTCCCGAATGGCCCCCAGATCCGCCTGTCCCCGGGCCACGGGGAACGCCCCCACCGCCCGCAGCAGCCCGCCGATCAGCCAGTTGTCAAACAGCTCCTTTTTCGCCATGAAGCGCACCTTTCGGCGCACATGCATCATGATGACCATGGGGTCCCGGGCGGAAATATGATTGGGGCACAGAAGGAAGCCCCCTTCCGCGGGAATGTTCTCCCCGCCGATGATACGCACCGGATACACCAGCCCATAGTAAATGCGCATGGCAACCTGCACAATCGCCGCCAAAATCTTCATACTACCGCCTCCACCAGCCGGCAAATGGCCGCGATTACTTCTTCCAGCGACATTTCGGAAGTGTCCACCTCCACTGCGTCCTCCGCCTTTTTCAGGGGAGAAGCCGCCCGGTGGGTGTCCTGATAATCCCGGGCCTGAATGTCCCGCAGGATGGTGTCGTAATCCGCCGCCTGCCCCTTTGCGGCCATTTCGTCGCAGCGGCGGCGGGCGCGTACCTGGGGCGACGCGGTCAGAAAAATCTTCACCGCCGCGTCCGGCAGCACCCGGGTGCCAATGTCCCGGCCGTCCATCACCACGCCGTGGCCGGCGGCGATGCGCCTCTGAGCCTCTACCAGAATTTCCCGCACCTGGGGCACCTTGGATACCCCGGAAGCGGCGCTGGAGCACTGCTCTGTGCGAATGGCCTGAGAAACGTCCGCGTCCCCCAGCCAGGTGTGCTGCACGCCGCCGTCATAGGTCACGCCAATGCGAGCCTGGCCGCAGTATTCCGCCACGGCCGCCTCGTCGGCAATGGGCACGGCGTTGATCAGCATATACAGCCCCATGGCCCGATACATGGCCCCGGTGTCCAGATAATCAATGCCCATTCGCTGGGAAACCGCCTTGGCGACGGAGGATTTTCCCGCGCCGGCGGGGCCGTCAATGGCAACGGTAATCGGTTTCATGGTCATGCCTCCGCTCCCGCCAGCTCCGCCAGGGCGTGGGCGAAAATCTTCACGCTGAGCATGAGCTTGTCGATGTCCACATATTCGTCGGGCATATGGCAGGTATCGGTATCTCCGGGGAAGTTGAAGCCGAAGGCCACGGTGTTGGGCATGCAGCGGGAATAGGTGCCGCCGCCGATGGCGAAGGCATAGCCCTCCTTGCCAGTCACTTCGGAATATACCTTCACCAGCCCCTTGACCACCTTGTGCTCCTTTGGCACGTAATGGGGGGTGTGCCCCCCCTCCCGGCGCACGCTCAGGCCGGTATCGGAAAGGGCCATGGCCGCCTGGCCGCACATTTTCTCCTCGTCAGCGCACAGGGGATAACGAATATCCAGCTGGGCGGAGATGTTTTTCCCATCAAAGCGCAGAATGCCCAGGTTGCAGGTCAGTGCGCCGGATTCCTCGTCCGCGCAGGCAATGCCCAGGGTCTTGCCGTCGTATTCCAGACCGATTTTCTCCGCCAGGGCGCGAATGGCCTTTTTCGAACCGCCGCCGGCGTTTACGTCCGCCAGCAGCATCAGCAGCATGCCCGCGGCGTTCACGCCCAATTCCGGGGTGGAAGCGTGGGCGGACTTGCCCTCGGTTTCGATTTCCGCCAGTCCCTGGCCCAGATCCTTCACCCGCACGGTGAACCCGCGCTTTTCCGCGGCGGCGTCCACGGCCTGCTTCAGGGCCGCAAAGCCCATCTTCTCATAGCCCACCTTGGCGTTGGCCAGCCCGGGCACCACGTTGGGCCGCACCCCGGCGTACAGGCTGAACACGGGAATGTCCGCGTCCTCCTCGGTGGCGGTATATTCGGAAAGGATCAGCCCCAGGCCGCCCTTTTCAATGTTAATCACCGGGAATTCCGCGTCCGGAGAAAATCCGTAATCCGGCGCGGGCAGCTTGCTCTTATAATATTCCATGTCCGTCATGCCGGTTTCTTCGTCGCATCCCAAAATCAGCTTCACGCCGTCGGCCATGGGAATGCCCGCTTCCCGCACGGCCCGCATGGCATGCAGCGCCGCCAGCGCCGGGCCCTTGTCGTCCATGGTGCCCCGGCCGAAGATTTTCCCGTCGGCAATCTCTCCGCCCCAGGGGTCTCTGGTCCAGCCGTCGCCGGCGGGCACCACGTCCAGATGGCACAACATGCCCAGGGTCTGCCTGCCTTCGCACAGGGTCACCTCGCCGCAATAGCCGTCCAGATCCCGGGTGGCAAAACCGTACCCCTTCGCGGTCTCCAGGGCGGTATCCAGCGCCCGGCGCACTTCCCGGCCGAAGGGGGCGTTTTCCTCGGGTTCGCCGGCCACAGAAGGCACGGCCACCCATTTCTGAATATCCGAAAGAATCTGATCCTTATAAGAATCCACGATCGCGTCCAATTTCTGTTTCAGCATCGTAATCACTCCCAAGCTCTTTGTTTATCTCAATTTTCCCACGGGCGGCCGGGTTTGTCAACCGCATTTCCCCTCCTGCGCCGCAAATTAACCCGGACAACAATTTAAATCATCCCATAGAAAACGCCCCGGGGCGCATGGCCTCGGGGCGCGTTTTCTGAATGGGGATGAAATTACTTCACGGTGACGGAAGTGACGTGGGGGTTGGCGCCCTCGTACCAGTACAGGAAGCCTTCCACATCGATGGTGTCGCCCACGTTCAGGGCCTCAACGGCCTTGTAAACGTCGGTGTCCTGGCCGCGGAGATAGAACTCCACGCAGAAGTCGTAGGTCTGGCCGTTGTAGGAGGCCTTGAAGTACAGATCGTCGGTCTTCTCGGCGTCGTTCTTGTAAGCGAAGGCAGCGCCGGATTCGTCGTAAGCTTCCACGGTCAGGCCGGTGAAGGCGACCTTCTCGTTCTGATGGTTAATCAGCTCGTCGGTGCCCAGCAGCTCGGTCACGTCAGTGGCCTCGGCGATGTAGGGATCGGCTTCCAGAATCTCGAAGGTAGCGTCGGTGATTTCCACTTCGCCGGACCACTCGGCCTTGTAGCCGGTCACGCGAATCTTGGTGCCGGCAGCCAGCTGCTCGTACTCCTCTTCGGTGCAGGGCATTTCGTAGACGAAGTAAGCGCCGTCTTCAGACTGGCAGTAGAAGGTAGCCTTGTTGTCCCACCAGGACTGCTTGTCCTGCACGTAGGTTTCCACGGTGACTTCGCTTTCCAGTTCCGCGGCCACGAACTCTTCGTGGGTCATGACAGTAGCGGTAGTGTCGGCTTCTTCAGCAAACGCCGCCACGGACAGCATCATAACGACAGCCAGGATCAGAGCGAAAAACTTTTTCATAATGGTTCTTCTTCCTTTCATTTGTCCGTCGGTTCCTTGATCGACACCCTTATTGTACATCCAAAATGATTTTAAATCAACCAATTATCCTTTATTTTGCAATTTCTTCATCTTAATTGCATCAATCAGCCATTTTGCCAGCAGCAGCGCCCAGATCACCCCCAGGCACGCCAGCAGCCCCACGGAAAGTCCCGGCAGGGGGCCCAGGTCTCCCCCGCCTCCCAGGCCGCCCTGGGCCTGCAGCTGATCCAGGTGGTAAAGCGACGCGGTGTCGGCAAAGAGCTTTTCGATAAACGCCTCGTCCACGGTCTGCTTGCGGCGCACGGACTTGGTGGTGCTTTCGATGAGCTGACCGGCAGCATCCCGCAGGGAGGCGGAGCCGTTGAACACGGGGGTGATGAAGGTATCCTCCGTGTGGGAAAGCAGCAGGTTCGTGGCGTCGATTTTCACCTGATAATGCTCCGCGTCCTTCCCCGCCTCCGAAAGATACTCCTGATAGGCCTGGCTTTCCTGGGCCCGCAGGGTCACGGGCACATAGCCCTCGGTTTCGGCGTAGGGAATCTGCACCCCGTCGGTGAGCAAAAACTGCACCAGCAGCCAGCTGGCCAGCACTTCCTGGGGGTCCTCTTTATTGAACACGCACACGGAGGGGCCCTGAGAGATCATCTGCATCCGGTCGGGATCGGCCTGGGGCACGGGGTACACCCGGGTGCGGAAGGAGACGATCTTGTCCTCGCTGATGTCACACAGGGGCGCGTCGGTGCCCATCCAGGTGGCGCCGGCGGTGGAATCGATGGCGAAGATGCACTGGCCCGCGTTCAGGAAATTGGCGGGATAGCTGGAAATTTTGAAGGTGGAGAAAGCGCCGGTTTTGGCGTGTTCCGCCACGGTGCGCAGAATTTCCCGGGTGGTGTCGTTAAACAGGAGAATTTCCCCGTCGTCGGTGGAATAGCCGCCGCCGGTCTGCCGCAGAAGCTGAATCATCATGTTGTCGGTGGACTTGTAGATCACCGGAATCATGACCTTCTGGCCGTTGATTTTGTAGGTGCCGTCGTCGTTTTTGGCGGTGGCGGTCTCAGCCACTTCCCACATGAAATCCCATGTGAGCACTTCCGGCAATTCGAAGCCCAGCTGTTCCACATAGTCCACGTTCACATACGTGGCCTCGGTGGAGCGCATGAAGGGCATGGCGTACACATGGCCGCCGAAGGAGCCCTCCTGCAAAAACTGGGGCACAATTTCCTCCCGGGAAAGGGAATCGAACTTCACCTGCGTGCCGCCCAGCCCGTAGCCCTCGTCGGCCATCAATTCGTCCAGGGGCGCCACCACGTTGCTGCCGGTGAGATAGGTGGCGATATGGTCCGGATAAGTGATGCACACGTTGGGGGTGGTGCCGGTGGCGATGTTGGTAATCACGTCGTTATAAATATCGCCGTAATTGGTGTACAGCCGCAGGTTCACGTGGATGTTGGGATACGCCTTTTCAAAATCCGCAATGGCCTGCTGATACACGGCCACCTGGGTTTTGTTGGTGTCGTTTTTGGCCCAGAAGGTGATTTCGTAATCCCGGCTCTCGTCAAAGGCATCCGGCATGGAGAAGGCGGAAAGCCCCCTGTCCCCGTGGCAGCCGGTCAGGCCCAGGCACGCAAGGCACGCCGCCAGCAGCAGCGCCGCGATTTTCATCGGCTTTCTCATCCCTTGGTGCCTCCCCTCGAAACCCCGGCCATGACCTTTTTCCGGAAGATGAGAAACAGCACGATCAGCGGCAGGGAAATCACCACCACCGCGGCCATCATGGCGGGGATGTTCTCCCGGCCGAAGCCGTTTTCCCGAATTTCCTGAATGCCGTTGGACACCAGATAATAGGCGGGATTGTCAGTAATCAGCCGGGGCCACACGTAGGAATTCCAGCACTCGATGACCTTCAGAATCACGATGGTCACCATGGTGGGCCGGCAGATGGGAATCATCACCTTGGTCAGATACTTGAGATCGGAGGTGCCGTCCACCTTGGCGGCGTAATACAGGGTATCCGGCACCTGGGCGAAGTTTTCCTTCAGCAGGTAGATGTAAAACACCGAGGTGACCGAGGGCAGAATCAGCCCCAGGAAGGTATTGCGCAAATCCAGGTTGGTCACGGTGACGAAATTGGTAATCACCACCAGCTCGTTGGGAATCATCATCAGCGAAAGGAACAGGGTAAACACCAGGTTCTTTCCCTTAAAGCGCAGTTTGGCGAAGGCGTAGGCCGCCAGAGTAATGACCACCAGCATGATCCCCGTGGTGGCCACGGTGAAGATCAGGGTATTGAGCAGATACCGGCCCAGGCTGACGGTGGTAAAGGCGTCCACATAATTCTGCAGCGTGGGCGACAGGGTGAAAAATTTGGGAATGTATTCCGAATTGTACGCCCCGTAGCTTTTCACGGAGGTGAGAATCATCCAGTAAAAGGGGAACAGCACCACCACGCCCCACAGGGTCAGAAGGGCGTAAACCACGATGTTCCGCGCTCTTTTCCGGGCGCGGGTCTGCCGCTGAAGGGCGGCGAAATCCTGTTGCTTTTTCATAAGGCCGCCTCCTAATAGTGCACGTGTTTTTTGCTGACCATGAGGTTGATGCAGGTAATGGTCAGCACGATGGCGAACAGCAGAATGGCCGCGGCGGAGGCGTAGGAGGGATATCCGCCGCTGTCGCCGTAGAGCATGTCGTACACATAGCCCACGATGGTGTTCATGCCCGCGGCGTTCAGGTCCGTGCCGAACAGGGCCACCGCGTCGCTGTAGCACTTAAACGCGCCGATGAAGCCGGTAATCACCAGATAAAACACCGTGGGCGAAATCATGGGCAGGGTGATGCGGGTAAAAATGCGGGCGCGGGAAGTGCCGTCCACCCGGGCCGCCCGATAGTAATCCTCCCGCACCCCGGCCAGGGCACTGGTGAGAATCAGTATCTTAAAGGGCAGCACCACCCAGATGATATAAAAGCACATGACGAACATCTTGGCGGCATATGGGCCGTCGATGAAGTCGATGGGGCCCGCGCCGAACAGAGCGATCAGCAGATTAATCAGGCCGTCGGAATAGGCGGTTTTCTTGAAAAGAATCATGAAAACCAGGCCCACCGCCAGGGTGTTGGTGACATAGGGCAGGAAATACACCGTCTGATACAGGTTCCGCAGGGCCTTAATGGAAGAAAGGCCCAGGGCGATCAGCAGCGCCAGTCCCGTGGAAAGGGGCACCGTCACCGCCACCATAATCAGCGTGTTTTTCAGCGCCTGCAGAAAATACGGGTCGTGCAGCACGTAGGAATAATTATACCAGCCCGTTCCGAAAAAGCTCTGGGAGGCGGAATTATAGCCTTCCTCAAAGGAATACACAAACACGTCCACCAGGGGGTAAATCATGAACACTCCCAGGAAGATAAAGGCGGGCAAAAGGTACAGCCAGCCCTTCCAATTGTTCCGATCCATGGGGCCCGCTCCTTTCGTTCTCAGTAAACCCGCGCTTCGGTTTCCTTGTGGAAAAGGAACACCTTCCGGGGGCGCAGCCGGAAGCGCACGGTCTTTTTGCCGGTATCCACCTGGTTTTCCGAATCGATAATGGAGCGGATGGTGGCGTTCACGCTGGCGGGATGGGTGGAAACCACGCTCTTATCCCGGCCCATCACCTCCACGGCCGAAAGATTGCAGGTCAGCGGGCCGTTTTCGTCCAACAGGAAGCCCTCCGGGCGAATGCCCACCCACACGGGGCCCTCCGCCACGCCGGGGGTTTCCAGTACGCTCTCCTGACCGATCCAGAGCTTTCCGCCCTTCACTTCCCCTTCGAACACGTTAATGGGGGGCGTGCCCAGGAATTTGGCCACAAACAGGTTCCGGGGCTGATCGTACACATCCTGAGGCCGGCCAATCTGCTGCGCCACGCCGGATTTCATCACCACGATGCAGTCGGAAATGCTCATGGCCTCCTCCTGGTCGTGGGTCACGAAAACGGTGGTAATGCCGGTTTCCCGCTGGATCCGGCGAATCTCCTCCCGGGTCTGCAGCCGCAGCCGGGCGTCCAGGTTGGAAAGGGGCTCGTCCAGCAAAAGCACGTGGGGCATCTTCACCAGCGCCCGGGCGATGGCCACCCGCTGCTGCTGGCCGCCGGAAAGCTCCGCGGGCTTGCGGTCCATCAGTTCCGAAATCTGCACCAGCTTCGCGGCCTCCTGGGCCCGGGAAAGCATCTCCTGCCGGGAAAGCTTCTTGTCTCCCTTCAGGTTCTGCAGGGGGAACAGGATGTTCTGCAATACCGTCAGGTGGGGATAGAGGGCGTAATTCTGAAACACCATGCCCACGCCCCGGTGCTCCGCCGCCAGGTTGGTCACGTCGTTTTCGCCGAAGAACACCTGGCCCTCGGTGGGAGTCTCCAGGCCGCAGATCATGTTCAGCGTGGTGCTCTTGCCGCAGCCGGAGGGGCCCAGCAGGCCCACCAGCTTGCCGTCGGGAATTTCAAAATTCAGATGGTCCACCGCCACAAATTCCTCGCGGCGCTTCCGGTTCCCGGTGGGAAATTTTTTCGTGAGATTTTTCAGTACAACCTTCATGGCGCTTTCATCCCTCTTATGCCCGCATTGACTGCGTGTTTTTCCAATCGTATTATAGAACAAACCTTCCGGAAATTCAACCTCGCTCGTCCTCCGGGCGATGGCGGTTGTATTTGGGGCCCAGTTCGGAATATTGCCGGGTAATCCACCGGCAAATGCCGTCCAGCCCCGGGTAAATCATGCGCTCGGAAATGTTGACGTAATCCAGCTTATCCCGAATCTCCAGCTTCACTTCCCGGGGAATGATGTACTTCACGCAGCATTCTCCCCCGGCGGGCAAATCGGAAATGCCCACCTTCGGGTCGGAGGTCACGGAAAACAGCGCGTACTGGTTGACGATGCGGTCCAGCATGCTGGCCGGTTCGAAAAACAGCACGTATGGATTGTCGGAAATGTCGCTCATCCGGTGCAATTCCGGAATCTCCTTCATCAGCATTTCCACCGAGAAAATATGGCTGCGGCGCTGCTCCAGCAGGGTTTTCAGCCGGTGGGGCAGGTATTTATTGGACTGGTTCACGTCCACGCACCAGATGGCCCCGTCCCGGTCGTACATCTCGATGTCCTCCGTGGCGCAATGCGCGGCCACCAGGGGCGAATAGCTCCAGTCCAGCAGCCGGGTGGGCAGCCCGTGGTGTTGGGCCAGGGGCAATATCTGCCACACGGAATCATAATCCACCAGGTCGGCATAGCCGTATTTCCGGAAGCTGCGAATCACCGAAGCCTCCAGGGAAAGATCATGGGCGCACACCCGGTTCAGCGTGGGCACCAGTCCCCATTCCTTGTCCGAAGCCCCCCGGTACACCCGATTGTCCCGATACCGCTTTATTTTTTCATCCCACACGCCGTCGAACATCACGTGCTGCAGTTCGTCCCAGCTGTGAATGACGATTTCCTTCATAGGCGCAACCCCCGCTTCATTCTGCATTCTTCCTTATTCATTCTACAACTTTCCGCGCATTTCCTGCCCCATTGCTTGCGCAAAAAATGCCTTTGTGTTATGATGTATAAGTGAAATCAGGCGTATTTCCGGTCAAAATCTTCGCTGCCCGCCCATTTTCTTTTCAAATTAGGCAAAGGCTGCGCAGTTTGGCCGATATGATAGCATCGTCAGGAGGGAGAGCCATGACCTCGGCGGAACGCAGAGCGGAAATCATGCGGATTCTCACCGTGCGCCGCAGTGAAACAGCCTCCCGGCTGGCCTCGGAATTGGAGGTCTCCCCCAGCACCATTTACCGGGACGTTCTGGCCCTCACCGCGGAATATCCCCTGGAAACCCAGCGGGGCAACGGCGGCTGCGTCAAGGTGGCGGACTGGTATCACCCCCACAGAAGCATCCTCAGTATCGAACAGCAGCAGGTTCTTCGTCACCTGATGGACGTGTGCGACGATCATCAGGCCTACGTTTTGCAGCAGATGCTGATGGAATATGGCAATCCCCAGTACAGACAGGCATGGAAGACAAAGGAGTTGACCAACATGGGCAAAATTCTGCTCACCGGCGGCGCCGGATTCATCGGCGCGCACACCTGCGTGGAACTTTTGAACGCGGGTTATGACATCGTTGTGGTAGACAATTATTCCAACAGCACCCCGGAAGCCATGAAGCGGGTGGCCCGCATTACGGGCAAGACCTTCCCCGTGTACGAAGCCGACGTGTGCGACCGCAGCGCCATGGAAGAAATTTTCCGCAAGGAAGACATCTCCGCCGCCATCCATTTCGCCGGATACAAGGCCGTGGGCGAATCCGTGGCCAAGCCCGTGATGTATTACCGCAATAACCTGGATGCCACCCTGACCCTTCTGGAGGTCATGGCGGCCCATGGGGTAAAGTGCCTGCTGTTCTCCTCCTCCGCCACGGTTTACGGCACCGACGCCGGCGCCGCCTGCCGGGAGGATATGCACCTGACCTTCTCCACCTCCAATCCCTACGGCTCCACCAAGTTCATCATCGAACGGATGCTGGAAGACGTGGTGAAGGCGGACGAGAGCTGGTCTGTGATTCGCCTGCGCTATTTCAATCCCGTGGGCGCTCACGAAAGCGGCCTCATCGGCGAGGACCCCAACGGCATTCCCAACAACCTGATGCCCCGGGTGCTTCGTGCGGCCACGGGCAAGCTGGATAAGCTGGGCGTGTTCGGCGGGGATTACCCCACACCGGACGGCACCTGCCGCCGGGATTACATCCACGTGGTGGACCTGGCCAAGGGCCATGTGGCGGCGCTGAAGTACGCCCTGAAGCACACCGGCTGCGAAACCATCAACCTGGGCACCGGCGTTCCCTACAGCGTGCTGGAAATCATCCACACCTTTGAAAAGGCCACCGGCGTGAAGGTGCCCTACGAAATGGCTGAACGCCGCCCCGGCGATCTGCCGGAAAGCTACGCCTGCGCGGACAAGGCCGCCAGGGTGCTGGGCTGGAAGGCGGAAAAGACCCTGGAGGACATGTGCCGGGATTCCTGGCGCTGGCAGCAGATGAACCCCAACGGATACAAGGGATAAATTCCATCGGCCCCGGTGGCAGCGCCGGGGCTTTTTCCTATTTTTTGATTTGCAGAAAGGCAATTTATCATGAAAACGGGCCTGGTTTTGGAAGGAGGCGCCATGCGGGGCATGTACACCGCCGGGGCGCTGGACGTGTTTTTGAAGGAAGGCGTGCATTTTCAGGGAGTCATGGGCGTTTCCGCCGGGGCGCTGTTCGGGGTGAATTTTCTCTCCGGGCAGGCCGGGCGGGTGATTCGCTATTGCAAAAAATATAACCCCGACCACCACTATATGGGCCTCGGGGTGCTTTTGCACACGGGGGAATTCGTAAATCGACATTTTGCATACGACAAGGTGCCCCGGGAACTGGATCCCTTTGACGACCAGGCGTTTCAGGCCTCCGGCGTGCCCTTTTACGCGGTGGTGACCAATCTGGACACCGGCAATGCCGAATATCTGCCCATCCACAGCGTCTTTGCCGAAATGGACGTTCTGCGGGCCTCGGGCTCCATGCCGTTTTTCGCCCAGCCGGTGCCCTGGCAGGGGCGGCGGTATCTGGACGGTGGCGTGGCGGACAGCATCCCCTACGAGGCCATGGGCCGTCTGGGCTATGATCGGCGGGTGGTCATCCTCACCCGGGACCTGGAATATCGCAAAAAGCCCATGCCTCAGGCGGCGGTCAGGGCCATGTACGGAAAATATCCCGTCTTCTGCCAACGGCTGCTGAACCGGCACACGGTCTATAACGCCAGCGTGGCCCGGCTCGCCGCCCTGGAAAAGGCCGGGGAAATCTTCGTGCTTCGGCCCTCGCAGCCCATTACCGTGCACCGGCTGGAGCGGGATCCGGCGGCGCTGCAGGCGGTTTACGACCTGGGGGTAAAGGACGCCCGGGCGCGCCTTGCCGCCCTGAAGGATTATCTTTCGAAATAAGGCTCCAGTGAAATGTGATAACAGCGGGCGAAATCTCCGCCGTTTTCCTGCACCATCTCCTGAAACTGCCAGCCCAGTTTTTCGTAAAAGGACGTGTGATCGGTGAGCAGATACAGATCCCGCTGGCCCATTTGCGCCATGTCCCGGCACAGGTCTTCCATCATCCGCCGGGCCAGGCCCTTTCCCCGGAATGCGGGCTCCACATACACGGCGCACACGTTGGGGGTCAGATCCGGCCGGGTGTGAAAATCGTTTTCAATGACCCCCATTCCCCCGGCGATTTCCCCCTCCTCCGTCACGGCCAGGTACCATTGGGGAATCGGCCCTTTCTTTTCCAGGCAGAGGGCCACGCTTTCCTCATAAGCCGAAAGGGGCACGCCCCATTTTTCGGCATATCACCGGCAGGCCCGTTCCGCCCACCGGGGATTTTCCCGCAGGCAAAGCCACTGCACAAGATTTCCTCCCTTTCAAAAAAATGCAGCCGAAGCGCAATTGCTTCGGCTGCACGTGTTTTAAGCTCAGATGAGCTCGAGGATGGCCATTTCGGCCGCGTCGCCGCGACGGGGGCCCTTCTTGACGATGCGGGTATATCCGCCGCCCTGACCCTTTTCTTCGGCGCGCTTCTTATACTTGGGGGCGATTTCGCGGAAGAGCTTTTCCACGACCTGGTGCTTGATGTTCTTCTTGCGCTCCAGGTAATCCACCTTATCCTCGTCCTTGCCCTGCATAACGGGAATGTCATACAGGAACTTCATGACCTGTCTGCGGGCCGCCAGGCGGGCAGGGGCGTCGTTGACAACGTCCTTGGTCACAATCTGCAGCTTGTCGTTTTTGCTTTCCTTGGTGGTAGCGATGGTATTATCGCATTCACGCATGGCGATGGTGATCAGATGCTCGGCGATGGAGCTGACTTCCTTCGCGCGCGGAAGCGTGGTTTCAATTTTTCCATACCAGATCAGGCTGGTAACCTGATTGCGCAGAAGAGCGATTCTCTGGTCGCTCGGCCTGCCCAGCTTGCGATTGGCCATTTCTGGTTCCTCCCTTGATGCTTGTCAATTATTCGTCGCCGGACTTGAGCGAAAGGCCCAGTGCGACGAGCTTTTGCTCGACTTCTTCCAGCGACTTCTTGCCCAGGTTGCGCACCTTCATCATGTCTTCCTGATTGCGCTGCACCAGCTCGCTGACGGTGTTGATACCGGCGCGCTTGAGGCAATTGAACGCACGCACGGAAAGATCCAGCTCTTCGATGGTCATCTCGAGCACCTTTTCCTTGGTGTCGTTCTCCGGCTCGTTGTAGTCGACATGAACCACGTTTACCGTAAGATCGGTGAACAGACGCATATTATTGGTCAGAATCTGCGCCGCGGAAGCCAGGGCCTCCTTGGGCAGGATGCTGCCATTGGTCCAAACCTCGATCGTCAATTTGTCAAAGTCGGTGACCTGACCCACACGGGTATCCTCCACCGAATAGCTGACCTTGCGAATCGGGGTGAAGATCGAATCCACCGGAATCACGCCGATGGGCATGCCGCCCATCTTGCTGCGCTCCGAAGCCAACTGCTTGTTGCGATCGGCGGACACATAGCCGCGGCCCTTTTCCAGGGTGATCTGCATCTGCAGATGAGCGCCCTCGGAAAGCGTTGCGATGTGCAGATCGGTATTGACGATCTCCACTTCTTCGTCGGCCTTGATATCGCCGGCCTTGACTTCGCACGGGCCCTTGGCGTCGATGGTGACGATTTTGGGCATATCGGTGAACAGTTTAACCGAGAGCAGCTTAATGTTGAGGATCAGCTCTGCCACGTCTTCCTTGACGCCCGGCACGGTGGAGAACTCATGCTGCACGCCCTCGATGCGAATGCTGGTAGCCGCAACTCCCGGCAGGGAATTGAGCAGCACGCGACGCAGGGAATTGCCCAGAGTCTGCCCGAAGCCACGCTCCAAAGGATTGACGACAAACTTCGCGTAGCGATTGTTTTCGCCCGTCTCCACACGTTCTATCTTCGGCTTTTCGATTTGATCGATCACTCAGCGTTTCCTCCTCTCCTGACGCGGCGCAGCCTACGCTGCGTCCGCGGAGCTAAGCCGCCGCCTGCAAGCGGCACGCGGCGGCGTGTCCTGCGAAACAAGGAACTTTGTCTTTATCAGCGGGAGTACAGCTCGACGATGAGGTTTTCCTGGATCGTCAGATCGATATCCTCGCGCTTGGGCAGTGCGGTGATGGTGGCCTTGAGGTTTTCGGCGTCGATGACCATCCACTGGGGGATGACCCGGCCGGTGCCTTCACGCAGCGCCTTGAAGTGCTCGGTTTCCGCGGCCTTGGCCGCAACAGTGATTACGTCGTTGACGTCCACCAGGTAGGAAGGCACGGTGACCTTCTTGCCGTTGACGCGGATGTGGCCATGCAGCACCAGCTGACGGGCCATGGGACGGCTGGAGCCGAAGCCCAGACGATAGATCACGTTATCCAGACGGCGCTCCAGCAACTGCATCAGGTTGTCGCCGGTGATGCCCTTCATGCGCTCAGCGGTCTCGAAATAACGATGGAACTGGTTCTCCAGAACGCCATAGGCGCGCTTGGCCTTCTGCTTCTCACGCAGCTGAAGTCCATACTCGCTCATCTTGCGCTGGCGGGCCTGGCCATGCTCTCCGGGAGGAGTGGGGCGCTTTCCGATGGTGCACTTTTCGGAGTAGCACTTGTCGCCCTTGAGGAAGAGCTTGCAGCCTTCGCGGCGGCACAGGCGGCAAACGGAACCTGTATATCTAGCCATTTTGTTTTACCTCCTGTTACACTCTTCTGCGCTTGGGCGGACGGCATCCGTTGTGGGGGATGGGCGTCACGTCCTTGATCATGGTGACCTCCAGGCCAGCCGCCTGCAGGGAACGGATGGCGGACTCACGTCCGGAGCCGGGGCCCTTGACGTACACGTCAACGGACTTCAGGCCGTATTCCTTGGCGTTGTTGGCGGCGGTCTCAGCGGCAGACTGCGCGGCGAAGGGCGTGGACTTCTTGGATCCACGGAAGCCCAGTCCGCCGGCGGAGGCCCAGGACAGAGCGTTGCCGTTGGTATCGGTGATGGTGACGATGGTGTTATTGAAAGAAGAACGGATATGCGCGGCGCCCCGTTCCACGAGCTTACGCTCGCGGCGCTTGCGCGATACCTTCTTAAGCTTCGGCTTAGCCATTGCGTTTTCCTCCTAAATCGTTGTCGGCCTTACTTGGCAGCCTTCTTCTTACCAGCAGCCTGCTTCTTGGGGCCCTTGCGGGTGCGGGCGTTGGTTTTGGTGTTCTGTCCGCGTACGGGCAGACCGCGGCGATGCCTAAGTCCGCGATAGCAGCCGATTTCCATGAGGCGCTTGATGTTCATGGAAACTTCGCGGCGGAGGTCGCCCTCCACCTTTACGTGATGGTCGATATAATCGCGCAGGGCACTGACTTCGCTTTCGGTCAGGTCCTTAACGCGGGTGTCGGGGTTGACACCGGTGTTCTTGATGATATCATCGGCGATGTTGCGGCCGATGCCGTAGATATACGTCAACGCGATTTCTACGCGTTTCTCCCTGGGAAGGTCGACACCTGCGATTCGTGCCATTGGATGAATACACCTCCAAATGCTGCTTGTCTCCGGCGCCTGGCGACGCGCACGGAAGGTTTATGTGAAAGTCGCCGAAACCCGTTTCCGGGCAGCCGCTTCGGCGGCTTTTCCATGCTGCGGGTTAACCCTGCTTCTGCTTGTGCTTGGGATTTTCGCAAATGATCATCACATGACCCTTGCGCTTGATGACCTTGCACTTTTCGCACATGGGCTTAACGGAAGGTCTCACTTTCATGATGGTAGCCTCCTAAATACTATGGTCAGTTCTTGCTCCGCCAGGTGATCCGGCCGCGGGACAGGTCATAGGGCGAAAGCTCTATGGTGACCTTGTCGCCAGGGTAGATGCGGATGTAATTCATGCGCATCTTGCCGGATACATGTGCCAGTATCTTGTGCCCGTTGGGCAGTTCCACTTCGAACATGGCGTTGGGATAAGACTCAGTGACAACGCCTTCGACTTCGATCACATCAGACTTTGACAAGTTTTATCCTTCCTCCTTCGACAGGATTGCGCGCAGTTCAAAATTTTCGGGATACTTTCCTTCCAAAATGGACTTGCGCAGCTCCGGGTGGAGCGTCTGGGTGGGTTTCAGGTGCCTGCGGCGTTTTTTCTTGGGCTTCTCAATGGGATGGGTTTTGCCGTCGGAAATCCATACGAAATCCGCATCGATTTCTCCGGTCACCAGGAACGTGCGCCCCTGGTCTCGCCCGCATTTCGAAGCAACGACGCGCCCGATTTCAACGGGGATCTGTTTCATCTCAGTGCCTCCGGTATCCTAGCGCCGGGGAAGGATAGAATCTCCGGCTCGCCTTCGGTAATGAGTACGGTGTGCTCATAATGAGAGCACTTGCTGCCGTCCCGGGTCACAACGGTCCAATCATCGTCTTCCAGGAACACTCGCCAGTCCCCCATGGAGATCATGGGCTCAATGGCCAGCACCATGCCTGCCTGCAGCTTTACGCCGCGGCCGGGTTTGCCGTAATTGGGCACGTTGGGATCCTCGTGCATTTCCTGGCCGATGCCGTGGCCGCACAGATCCCGGATCACGCCGTAGCCGTGGCTTTCGGCGTGCTGCTGAACCGCGTGGGAAATGTCGCCCAGGTGGTTGCCCGCCCGGGCCTGGGCCGCGCCCCGCCAGAAGCATTCTTCGGTGACGTCCACCAGCTTCTGATCTTCTGCGCTGCCGCCGCCCACCAGCACCGAGAAGGCGCTGTCAGACTGCCAGCCGTTTAAGATCACGCCGCAATCCACCGAGAGAAGCTGTCCCTGTTTGAGGGGCTTGTTGTTGGAAAAACCATGCACTACCTGATCGTCCACAGACGCGCAAATCGAGAAAGGGAACCCATTGTAGCCCTTGAACGAAGGCAGGGCGCCCGCCGAGCGGATCAATCGCTCCGCAAGCTTGTCCAGATGCAGCGTGGTTACGCCGGGCTGAATTTCCGCCCGCAAGGCGTCCAGCACGCTTTTAAGCAGCGCGCCCGCTTTGCGCATCTTTTCGATCTGGCTTTCGGTTTTGATCGTAATCATGCGTCACTCCAGCGAAGCGAGGATGGCTTTGAGCACATCCTCCGGGCGATTATCGCCATCGACCGTTTTGAGCTTGCCGTTGCCCGTATAGTAGCCGATCAAAGGCGCGGTCTGGTCGTGATACACGCTCAGGCGCTTTTTGATGGTTTCGGGCTTGTCGTCGTCGCGATGGATCAGTTCGCCGCCGCAAACGGGGCAGACTTTTTCATCCGCGAGCTTGGAAACATGAAACGTGCCCTGGCACTTGCCGCAGACGCGCCGGCCGGTAAGGCGGGAAAGCAGCCGCTCGTCCGGCACGGCGATGTTGATCACCGCGTCGGGAGAGGCGATGCCTTCCAGCGCTTCGGCCTGTTCCACCGTGCGGGGGAACCCGTCCAGCAGGTATCCGTTTTTGCAATCGTCCATAGCCAGGCGCTCTCGCACCATATCAATGACGACGCTGTCGGGTACCAGCTGGCCGTTGTCCATGTAACGCTGCGCTTCCAGACCGGTTCTGGTCCGGTTCTTGATGGCGCTGCGGAACATATCCCCGGTGGAAATGTGAGGAACGTTCAGCTTCGTGCTGACACCCGTCGCCTGCGTACCTTTGCCGGCGCCGGGAGGGCCCAGAAAAATAAGCTTCATATAATTGCGTATCCTCCGATTACTTCAGGAAGCCCTTATAATGACGCATGGTCATCTGGCTTTCCAGCTGACGGGTGGTTTCCATTGCCACGGAAACCGCGATCAACAAAGAGGAAGCCGCGAAGGGCAGGCTTACCTTCACCAGACCATAGAAAATGGCGGGAATGGTGGCCAGCAGTGCCAGATAGATTGCGCCGAACAGCGTAATCCGCCTGACGGTTTTCGCGATGAAATCGGAAGTGGGACGGCCCTGGCGAATGCCGGGGATCATGCCGCCGTTCTGCTGGATGTTCTTGGAAATTTCCACGGGATTGAAGGAAATCGTGGAATAGAAGAACGTGAACCCGAAGATCAGCAGGGCGAAGATCAGCTGGTAGATCCAGCTGCCATAAGACACGTTCGCGTTCCACCACTGATAGGCGCTGCTTCTGGGGAAGAAGGCCAGGATGGTGGAGGGGAACTGCATGATGGCGGAGGCGAAGATCAGGGGCAGAACACCGGAGGCATTCATCTTCAGCGGAATGTGGGTGCTCTGGCCGCCGTACATCTTCCGGCCAACCATGCGCTTGGCGTACTGCACGGGAATGCGGCGCTCGCCCAGATCGACGAACACGACGCCGACGATCATCAGAAGGCTCATCACCAGCACCACCGCGCCGGCCACGTAGTTGTAATTATAGTCGGGAGAGAACATCTGGTAGAAGGCGGCCACGATCTTGGTGGCAAAATTCGCGATAATGCCGGCGAAGATCAGAAGGCTGATGCCGTTGCCCAGGCCGTTCTCGGTGATCCGCTCGCCAATCCACATGGCCAGGGCCGTACCGGTGGCAAGGCAGAAGCCGATGGTCAACACATTCAGGAAGCCGTCGGCGGCCTTGAGGCCGGTGGTCAGGGCCACGGCCTGGAGGAAGCCCAGGCCTACGGTGACGTAACGGGTAATCTGCGCGATCTTTTTGCGGCCTTCTTCGCCGGACTTGTTCAGCTCCTCCAGCTTGGGAATGGCCACGCAAAGCAGCTGCAGAATAATGGAAGCGTTGATGTAGGGCGTGATACCCATCGCCATGATGGAGTAGTTGCCCAGGTCAGAACCGGTCATGGAGTTGATAAATCCCAGCAGGGAATAATTATCAAGCGCGGACTTGATCATGGTGTGATCCACACCGGGGGTGGGGATGAAGCACAGCACGCGATAGATCAAGAGCATGAGGATCGTATAAAGTATCTTCTTGCGCAGTTCTGCAACCTTCCATGCGCTCTTCAATGTCTCAAGCATCTCAGAGCACCTCGGCTTTCCCACCTGCCGCTTCGATCTTTTCTTTTGCGGTGGCCGTGAACTTGCTGGCCCTTACAGTCAGCTTCTTGGTCAGTTCGCCGCCGCCCATGATCTTGATGCCGTCCTGGACGTTCTTAATGATGCCCGCTTCGATCAAGGTCACGGGAGTGACTTCCTGTCCGTCCTCAAAGATCTCAAGACGATCAACATTGATTGCCGCATATTCCGTGCGGAAGTTGTTGGTGAAACCACGCTTGGGCAGACGCATGGTCATCTTCATCTGGCCGCCTTCAAATCCGGGACCCTTGCCGCCGCCGGAACGGGCCTTGGCGCCCTTGTGTCCCTTGCCGGAGGTCTTGCCCAGGCCGGAGCCGATGCCGCGGCCAAGTCTCTTTGCCGCAGTCGTTGCGCCATCCGCGGGATGGAGTTCATGAAGTTTCATGTCGGGGACCTCCTTAGTCTTCGATTTCTTCGACCTTGACCATGTGCTTTACCTTGAAGATCATGCCGCGAATCTGAGGAGTATCCTCCTTGACGACGGTGTGGCCGATCTTGTGCAGGCCCAGCGCCTTGATGGTGGCGATCTGATCCTTCAGGCACGCGATGGTGGACTTGGTCTGAGTGATCTTAAGCTTCATTTCGATGTACCCCCTTAACCCAGGATCTCTTCCACAGTCTTGCCGCGAAGCCTGGCGACTTCTTCGGCGCTGCGGAGCTGGCTGAGGCCCTGCATGGTGGCCCGAGCCACGTTGATCTTGTTGTTGGTACCGATCGACTTGGTTACGATGTCGGAAATGCCCGCGGCTTCCAGCACGTCACGGACGGGGCCGCCCGCGATAACGCCGGTTCCTTCGGGAGCGGGGATGAGCTTCACACGGCCGGTGCCGAACACGCCAACCACCTCGTGGGGGATGGTGGTGCCGGCAATCGGCACGTTGATCATGGCCTTCTTGGCATCCTCGGTGCCCTTACGAATGGCTTCGGGGATTTCAACGGCCTTGCCCATGCCGCAGCCTACGCGGCCCTTGCCGTCGCCGACGACCATCAGCGCGGAGAACCGCATGTTGCGGCCGCCCTTGACGGTCTTGGAGACGCGATTTACCGCAACCAGTTTCTCTTTGAATTCGCTAACCTGTTCATTGTTGCGCTGCATTGCGTTTACCCTCCAATTTAGAAGTCCAGACCGCCCTCGCGAGCGCCGGCTGCCAGTGCCGCCACGCGGCCGGTGTAAATGTAGCCGCCACGGTCGAACACGACCTCTTTGATGCCCTTTTCCAGAGCACGCTCGGCCAGGATCTTGCCCACCAGCTTGCCGGCGCCCTTCTTATCGAGCTCGGCGATCTGGGGGATGATGTCCTTCTCGACGGTGCTGCAGGCGGCAAGCGTATTGCCGGCTACATCGTCAATGATCTGCGCATAGATATGCGCGTTGCTGCGATAGACGCAAAGGCGCGGACGATCGGCGGTTCCGCTGATCTTTTTGCGCACACGCTCGTGACGGATCTTCCGCACTTCGTTGCGATCACGCTTGTTAAACATTTGCGGTTCCCTCCTCTAATTACTTCTTGCCGGCCTTGCCTTCCTTGCGGCGGATGTGCTCGTTCTCATAGCGGATGCCCTTGCCCAGATAGGGTTCCGGCTTGCGGATGGCGCGAATCTCAGCGGCCATCTCGCCCACTACCTGCTTGTCGATGCCCTTTACCACGATGGTGGTAGCGGCGGGCGCCTCATAGGTGATTCCCTCCGGAGGATTGAACACCACGGGGTGGGAATAGCCCACGTTCAGGGTCAGCGCCTTGCCATCCACCTGGGCGCGGTAACCGACGCCTTCCATGACCAGGGTCTTTTTGAAACCTTCGGTCACGCCCACAACCATGTTGTGGATCAGCGCGCGGTACAGGCCGTGCATGGAACGATGGGGCTTGTCGTCGGAAGGACGGGTGACATGGATCACGCCGTCTTCCAGGGCGACTTTGATATCCTTGTTAACCTTCTCGCTCAGTTCGCCCTTGGGGCCCTTGACGGTAACGAGGTTGTCCTCAGAGATCGTCACGGTGACGCCAGCGGGAACGGCGATCGGCATTCTGCCAATTCGAGACATTTTCTGTGTACCCCCTTACCAGATATAGGCCAGGACTTCGCCGCCCATGCCGCTCAGACGCGCGGCCTTGTCGGACATAACGCCCTTGGACGTGGAGATGATGGCGATTCCCAGGCCGCCCAGGACCTTCGGGATTTCGTCATTCTTGGCATATACGCGCAGACCGGGCTTGGAAATGCGCTTGAGGCCCTTGATGACGGATTCTTTTCCCTGGGCATACTTCAGGCCGATCTTGATCTGGCCCTGCAGTCCGTCGTCGATGAAGTCCACGGACTTGATGTAGCCTTCGTCCAGCAGAATCTTGGCGATGGCCTTCTTCATGTTGGAGGCGGGAATAACCACTGCGTCGTGCCTGGCAACCAGGGCATTGCGGATTCTGGTCAGCATATCCGCGATGGGATCAGTAATAACCATGTGATAACCTCCTTCCGTATTGCCCGATTACCAGCTGGCCTTGCGGACTCCGGGGATCTCGCCCTTATAGGCCAGTTCGCGGAAGCACACGCGGCAGACGCCGTACTTGCGGAGCACGGAATGGGGGCGTCCGCAGATGCGGCAGCGGGTGTAGGCGCGGGTGGAGAACTTAGGCGTTCTCTGCTGCTTAATTTTCAGACTAGTCTTAGCCACGCTTAAATTCCTCCTTCAATCACGCCGAGAACGGCATTCCGAGCAGGCGGAGCAGTTCCCGGGCTTCCTCGTCCGTCTTGGCGGTGGTGACGAAGATCATCTCCATGCCGCGGATCTTCTCGACCTTATCGTACTCGATTTCGGGGAAGATCAGCTGTTCACGAACGCCCAGAGAGTAGTTTCCACGGCCATCGAAGGCCTTGGGGGAAACGCCGCGGAAGTCGCGGGTACGGGGCAGAACGATGCTGACGAGCTTGTCGGCGAATTCATACATACGGTCGCCGCGCAGGGTGACCTTGGCGCCGACGTTCATGCCGGCACGCACTTTGAAGTTTGCGATGGACTTCTTGGACTTGGTGATCAGGGGCTTCTGGCCGGCGATGATCGTCAGTTCGCCCACCGCGGTCTCCAGCGCCTTGGAATTGTCCTTGCAATCGCCAAGGCCCATGTTGAGCACGATCTTCTCAAGGCGAGGAATTTCCATGACGTTTTTGTAACCGAAACGCTGCTGAAGCGCCGGCACGACTTCCTCGCGATACTTATCTTTCAGTCTGGCCACAGCGTATTTCCTCCTTTACGTCAGTTGTCAATGCTGGCGCCGCATTTACGGCATACACGCTGCTTGACGCTCTTGCCATTTTCGGCCTGGACGAACTTATGGGCTGCGCGGGTGGCCTTTTTGCAGCTGGGGCACACGAGCATAACCTTGCTCGCATAGATGGCAGCTTCCTTTTCAACGATGCCGCCGGGCATCATCTGTCCGCGGGGCTTCTGGTGCTTCTTCACCATGGCCACGCCGTCGACGATGATCTTGCCATCCTTGGGGAAAGACTGCTTGATCTTTCCGCTCTTGCCCTTGTCTACGCCGGAGATCACGACTACGGTGTCGCCGGTCTTAACCTGAAGCTTAGAGTTGCTCATTGGGGTGCACCTCCATTAAAGCACTTCGGGCGCCAGCGAGACGATCTTCATGTAGTCCTTCTCGCGGAGCTCGCGCGCCACGGGCCCAAAG
>CACXHB010000104.1 GCA_902767315.1 uncultured Eubacteriales bacterium | reverse complement strand
TCATATAGAAAGGATGATCTTCTTGCGTATCCGTTCTCTTTCCCGCAAAATCGCCCTGCTTTTGATCCTGGCCCTGCTCTGCCTCTCCTGCGCCGCTCTGGCGGAAGATTCCGCTCCCCAGTACGCCGCCACCAAAGATTTCGTGGCCGTTCTGGAAGCTAACGACCTGAAGTACTCCTACAAAGGCATTGACGACGATACGGACGAAAACATCCGCGTCTCCTTCTCCGATGACGATTACGACTCCATCGTCCTGAACGTCTTCTTCAGCAAGGACAGCGACGCTGTCTATATCCGCGGCTGGAATCTGCTCACCGCTTCCGCCGGCACCAATTACGTGCTCAGTACCCTGAATCAGCTGAACCACCAGTATAAATACGTCAAATTCACCTTCGATGAATCTGACAACACCGTCTACGTGCAGATGGACGGCTACCTCAGCCCCGATCATCCCGGCGACGTGGCCTACCGCATGATGAACGCAATCCTGGGCGTTCTGGACGCAGACGACTGCCGCCAGGCCCTCAAGTCCCTGATCTGACCTTCCGCAGCGCCGCAATGATACGGCATGTATAAAAAACAGTTGCCCGACCTGTGACCATCCGCACAGGTCGGGCTTTCGTATGCCGCGTTCTTATTTTTATATGCCGTAAAACTGTTCCGCGTTTTCCCGGAAAAACGCCCACTTTTCCGCCTCTGTCGCCCCCTGCAGAATCGTCAGCAGCGTCTCCACGCAGATAGGATAGCTGGCCGCCTGAGAAGAGACGGGCCAGTCGCCGCCGAACATCACCCGCCGGAAGCCGAAGCATTCGAAGGCCCATTCCGCATACGGCCGCACTTCCTCCAGCGTCCAGTGGTGGTGATCCGCCTCCGTGGCCAGGCTGGAAACCTTGCACCAGACGTTTTCGCATTGGCAGATGGTGCGCATCTCGTCCTTCCATTCCGCCAGCCTGCCCCCGCGAATGTCCGGCTTGCCCAGATGATCCACCACAAACCTCGTCTCCGGACAGGCCTCCGCCAGACGCACAACGTCGTAAAATTGCCCGGTGTGAATGCCCAGATCAAAGGTCAGCCCCAATTCCGGCAGCCGCCGCAGGGCCTGGATCAGCGCCGGAATCCGACAGAAGCTTCCGGAATCCTCCGTCTGAATCAGTCGCCGAATGCCCTTTACCAGGGGCCGGCCGGCCAGCTGTTCCAGCGCCCGCAGGTTTTCCCCCTCCACCTCCATGGGGGCCCAGGCGACGATGGCCTTCAGCCGGGCATCCTCCCGGGCGACTTCTTCCACGAATTGCACCTCGTCCATGTACTGCCCATGGGAACACTCCGCCTGCATAAACACGATTTTGTCCACCGCATACGGCCCCCGGGCCGCGTCGAACTCCTTCATCAGACAGGTTTTGTTCAGCTCGGGAATCTGATCCAGCCACGGATACCGCAGCCGGTTCAAATCCCATATGTGCAAATGGGAATCCACAATGGGAAAATCCAACATATCTCTCATCCTTTCCTGCAAAAAATCGCCTCTGGAACAAATTCCCAGAAGCGATTTTTCGTTATATTTCCCGCCGTCCTTCAAAGGCGCGGGAAAGGGTCACCTCGTCGGTGTATTCCAATTCGCCGCCTACGGGCACGCCGTGGGCAATGCGGGTCACCTTCACGCCCATGGGCTTGATCAGCCGGGAAAGATAGGCCGCGGTGGCCTCCCCTTCCACGTCCGGATTGGTGGCCAGCACCACTTCCTTCACGCTGCCGTCCGCCAGCCGGTTCATCAGTTCCGCAATGCGTATGTCGTCCGGGCCCACGCCGTCCATGGGAGAAATCACCCCGTGGAGCACGTGATACAGCCCGTCGTAATCGTGGGTGCGCTGAATGGCGTTCACATCCCTGGGATCCTTCACCACGCAGATAATATCATGCCGCCGGTTGGGATCGGAACAGATGGGACAGGGGTCCACGTCCGTGTAATTGCCGCATACCGGGCAAAGATGCACCTGCTTTTTCCCGTTGAAAATGGCTACCGCCAATTCCCGCACCTGCTCCTCCGGCATGGCCAGAATGTGATACGCCAGCCGCTGGGCGGTTTTTCTGCCCACGCCGGGCAGCTTGGATAACTGGTTCACCAATTTGGAAATTGCCTCTACCTCTGCCATATCAGAACAAACCGGGGATGTTGAAGCCGCCGGTGAGCTTGCCCATTTCCTTTTCCGTAGTTTCCGCCGCCAGCCGCAGCGCTTCGTTCACCGCCGCCATCACGGTGTCCTCCAGCATTTCCACGTCCTCCGGATCCACCGCTTCGGGCTTGATGCTCAACGCCAGCAGCTCCCGCTTGCCGTTTACCTTGGCCGTCACCACGCCGCCGCCGGCGGAAGCCTCGTATTCCCGGGCCTCCAATTCCGCCTGAGTCTCCATCATTTTCTGCTGAAGTTTCTGCGCCTGCCGCGCCATCGCCTGCATATTTCCACCGGGCATTCCCTGGAATCCACGTGCCATATTCTTTCCCTCGCATTTCTAAAGGGCCTTCGCCCTGTCCTTCTTCTCATTATTATACATGATTTCTCTCGCCGCGTAAAGAGCAAAAATGCCCCGGCAGATTGCTCCGCCGGGGCCGATGTTTCCGGGTCTTATTTTGCCGTTTCCGCCACGCTGAGCTTCACGAAAATCCACGCGCCGGCTTCCTCCCGGAAGCCGTACCGCTCCCTGCGCAGGCCTTCTTCGGTTTCGATTTCCACCTCGAACACGAAGAACCGGTATTCCACGCCGTCCATTTCCACCGTCTCCACGGGGAAATTCTCTTCCAGCATCTGCTGGAAAGCAGCCTTTTCTTCCTCGTTCATGGCGTCGATGCGGGCCAGAATCTGCTCCTTCAGCGCTTCCGCTTCCTCAGACAGGCTCACGCCCTCTCCCGCCAGCGCTTCCGTCACCTGCTCTTCAAAGCCGATGGCGCACAGCACCGTCAGCATCTGCTCCCGCAGAGGCAGCTGATCCAGCGCCGCCTTCTCTTCGGGGGTCACGATCTTTTCCACGTTGGCAATGGTCACCTGAGCCTCCTCGGTCTCCAGTGCTTCCGCCACGGTGCTCAGGGTTTCCACCATGGGAATCTTGTCCTCGGCCTTTACTCCGTGCACAGGCTCTTCCGCAGGCACTTCCTCATACACGGGCTCCTCAGTGGGGGCGGGGGTGGCCGCCGCTTCCGCCCTGGCGGTGGGCGCTACGGTCACGTCCGGGGCCACCGTGGGCTGCACACTGGGCGCTTCCGTGGGCTGTACGCTGGGCGCTTCCGTGGGCTGGGACGCGGCCTGACCGCAGACGGTGCAGACGCCGTCTGCAAAGCTGTGTGCCTCGGTTACCTCGGTGGGCTCGCCGCTTTCGACATCCAGCATTTCATCGCAGTCCTTGCACACCGTTTCTTTGTACGTCGTCCGCTTTACGGTGTGATTCTGCTCGTCCTTCGAAAGCACCTCGTCTTCATGCTCTTCCTGAATCTCCGTATTCTTGTGCTCGCAGAAGCGGATGAATCCGCACTTTGCGCACTTCCCGTCCACCATCTGATGGGCTTCGGTTTCTTCGCAGGATTCCGTCAGCGTATTGTAGCTCACCGTTTCGCCGCAATCGTCGCAGATCTCTTCCTCCGCAGTCCACCAGGTCACCACATGTTCGTTTTCCAGATTCTTCTCGATGTCAAAACAGGAATACTGGCACTCGCGCTTCGTACGCGTCGTTTTATGCTCGTGCAGGCAGGTGTTTTCCTGTCCGCAGCGGAGGCAGCGACCATCTTCAAACAGATGCTCTCCATCGCATTTTCCCACATGCTGGCATACATAACATACGCCGTTGTCGTACGAATGCGGTTCAAAATAAGTCGCCGTTCCCAGAACCTTCATCGGAATATCAGTAAACTCACGGCCGCAATCCTTGCAGATCGTATCCTCATACTGTTTTCTGTAGATATAGTGTCCCTCGTCGCCGTCGTCTTTGCGAGAATAGCCCCAAATCACACGCGTGGTCTTCGTTTCATGCTGGCAGCTGGTTTCATATCCGCACACAAAACAGATATTGCTGTCAACAAAAACGTGATCTTCCGCTACAATATCGGTGCTGAGAATCTTTTCCGCCAGCACTTCATCGCATTGAGCGCACCTGGTCTGGTTATAGTACGTGTTTTTCGTCGTGTGCTGCTTTTCGTTCACGTTTACCGTTTCAGTTTTGGAAGCGCCTTCCTCATAGGTTTCTTCGTGATTGCAGTTGCTTACATATCCGCACTTCTCGCATTTGCCGTCCACAAAGGTGTGCGCTTCCTGGATGGAATTTTCTTCAATCCGGGTGTCAGAAAGCTGTTCTCCGCAATCCTCGCAGATCATTGCCATCCAGTTTTCATACCAATGGGTATGAGTCGACAAATCGTCTTCCAGCAGGTAAACTTCATCGCTGTACGGATGCTCCTGCTGATGCTCATGCGCACAATTGATCTCATAGTCGCAATAACCGCAGCGTCCATCTTCAAAGCGGTGAGGTTCCGTGCCAATCTCTTCCGTTTCCTCTTCTCCGCCATCCTCGATCGTAAGTCCGCAGTCCTTGCACACAATTCCGTACTGATAGGTGATCTTTCCGGAATGTGCCTTCTCGTCTACAGCAGTCAAATCTCCCCGGAGATACTTATCTACGATCTTCCGCTCTGTATTCGCATGCTGGCAGGCGTTCTCATAGCCGCATTCCTGGCACTTTTTATAACTTTCATCCCATTGATGCTCCTTCCAGAGCTTTACAGATTTGCCCAGCGAGGTCGAAATATCGCGCTGGCAATCCTTGCAATGCGTTACGTAAACGTCTGTCTTAATCTCATAATGTCCATCTGCATCGCAGGGTTCGTAACGATACTGGGCGGCAGGCCGTTTATAGGTGCTCGTGTTTTCATGAGGGCACGCATTTTCATCGGCTCCGCAATATTTGCATGTGCCGTTTTCGTATACATGACTGCCCCAATTGGTTATGCCAATACCCACAGCGCCTTCCTTGAGCAGTTTCCCGCAATCGACACAGTAAATATCGCTGATCGTATATTCATAATACGAATGCGACGTGTAATCTTCATACTTATAGCTGTCCGGATCAATACAGTTCACTATATTCTCCGAACGAGTGCTGGTATGAAAACAGCTCCCCGTATCGGCGCTGTTCAGCTCGTATACAGCGACATTCTCCCCGTTTTCTTCCGTCTCTAAAGCCTGTCCCTGTGCTTCCGTCTCCTCCGAAAATCCCGTCCAGCAGCAGCTCGTCGCCAGCATAAGCGCCAGCAGCAGCGCAAACATGCGTCGCTTCATGGTTGTTCCTCCCTTTTTGTTTTTCTCACTTCTTATTATATTATATTGGCCAAATTTATTATCGTCAAGTAAATTCGGACACAGCAATCTGTGTCTTCATCCAAATTTTTCAAAAAAAATTTGCACAGGAAGCTTCCCGCCCCCTGTGCTTCTCTTTCTGTTTTTCTGCTTCAGATCGAGCCGGCGCTGCTTTTTCAACGTATCGCGTCCGCCCTCAGTCCACTTTCTCCTGGCGAAGCTCCGCGCCATATCGGCAGAGCAACGCGATCAGCAAAAACATCACGCCCAGGGCGATATTCACCGCGGGATCGAAATACCGGTTCAACAGCGCGTCCGTTTCCACGTTCATTCCCCCGGCGACGATCCCTTCGACAATGCTGCCCACAATGGAACTGCCCGCGGGAATCGTCAGCGCCAGAATCCCCAGCCGCGTCAGCTCCTTCGCCCCGGACTGCGTAAACGGCGTGCCGGCCCTGCCCTCGTTTTTGAAACAGATTTCCGCAAATCGGGCCAGCACCGCTTCCCCGGCGCAGAGAATCAGCCCGCCGGCCAGGGCCGCGGTTATGGCCCCAACGTTGCCGCCGTGCCGCAGATCCACCAGCCCGCGCAGGGTCACCCCGCCGATTTTGATCAGGTTCCTGCCGCCCAGATTCAGGCTCAGCAGCCCGGCGACGCAGCCACAAAAGCCGATCACGGAAAAAACAAACGCAATTTTGCTGAGCACCCGGCCTGTCCGAAAAATTTTCTGAATGATATGTAGCGATTTCATCCTCGTTCTCCTTTCTTATTTGAGCCGCAGCCCGTTGCGAATGCGCAGACTGGCCTCCACGTGCATGATCCAATGCCGGGAAAAGGGCATCTGTATCAGCCCCCGAAGGTTCTTCCCGCACCAGTAGTCCACCAGCCAGCAGGCGTTTTCCTCTGGGCTTACCACCTGCAATTCCTTCAGCCGCTCCCGATCCTCGTCGCCGAAGGTTCGGGCCAGTTCTCCATAGGAAAGCCCCCGAAGCAGCGCCTCCGTGCTTTCCCGCACCGCGCCGGCATAGGCGTACAGCGCGTCCAGATCCAGCGCCCGGGAAAATTCCACGATTTGCCGCCCCGCCAGCTCGTTGCCGGTGGTAATGATGGGTGCGCCGATGCGCTCCCGAAACGCCCGGAACACCTCCGGTTCCCGCTGAATCAGGCTGTGGGCCACAATGTCCTCAATGCGGAAAACGTGCCAGATGGAATAGGCGATGGTTTTGTTGTGATAGCCGTTGACGTTGGGAAAGGGCATTGCGTCGAAGTCCTCCCGGCGCAGTTCCCGCTTCATGGCAAAAAGGGTCTCCATCAGCTCCTGCCGCAGGTGCAGAAGGGTATCGATCCCCGCCGAAAAGGTCGCTTCCTTTTTCAGCTGCGCCTGAAGCGTTTTGTTCAAACCGGCCCATTCCTGATTCATGCGTCTTCCTCCTTCTTAAGAAACTGTACCGTCTGCGCCTTCATGGAAATTTTGCCCACTTCGTATCCGTATTCCGGTAACTCCTTTTTGTATTTCAAAAAGGAATGATCCAGGGGCGTCCCCGCAATTTCCCCAATCTGCCCAAAGGTCAGCGTCAGCTGCGCCGCACCCCTTTCCCGCAGATAGCGCCATAACGAATCGTACTTGCTCATGCGCGCCTCCCTGTTTTTTGCATCCCTCAAATAAGGCATCCGCTCATGTTTTTCAGCAGGCGCGTGGCCAGATACGCCTGTTCCAGATAAATCTCCCGGTTTCCGGCGGCGGAAGCGTAATATTGCCCGTAATAATCGCAGACCGCAATCTGATAGCAATACAGCCGCACCAGATTCTGCCGGTCGTATTCGTTCAGGCTGCCCTCGCTGCAATAGGCGGAAATAAATCGCTCCAGCAGCGCCTCGTCCACCTTTCCTTCCCGGCAGCAGGGCGCGGCGTAGACAAAGGAGCGCATGATCTCCCACACCGCCGGATGCACGCAGGCCGTGGTCCAGTCGATCACCGCGGAAAGCCGCCCGTTTTCGCACAGAAACTGGCTGATGAAATAATCCCCGTGGGTGTTGCACAGGGTCAGCCTCGACAGGTCGAAATCCGGCGCGGCCATCTCCCCCGCCAGCTTCATGCGCCAGCGCAGATCCTCCGCAATCCCCATCTCTCCCCGGCCCATGGCAATTTCCAGGGAATGCCGGTAGGATTCCAGGGCCCGCCGAGGAGTCATGTAACGGAAAAATCCCGGGCCGATTCCTTCGGGCAGCGGGGGATATTCCCGCAGCGCCCGATGGATTTTCCCCAAGATCCGGGCGGAATCCATCAAAAGCGCTTCCGAGGCCGTGTTCCATGCCGGCGTAACTCCCGCCAGCCGCCGCTGCACCGTAAATACGCGCCCCTCCCCGTCCCGGGAAAGATACGCTCCATCGCGGTTTTTCAGAAAATCGCAGGCGGGAACGCCCTGCCGGCGCAGAAACGCGCAGAGCTCGGGCTCCGCCTCCGGGCGATTGATTTCACTGGCGGCGGGAAATTTAAGCACAAATTTTCCTTCCTCGCAATCCAGAAACCAGGTGTCCGAACCCGCCCCCAGGGCGGATTTTTCCCTGCCCTTCAGATGCAGCCCATATTGTTCTTTCAAAATTTCTTTCTGCACAGTTTACTCCCTCCCCGTCGGCGTCTCGTCCCTATTGCCTGCTGAAATTCATTGCGGCCACCGCCACGCCAAAGGCCCCCGTCCACAAAAGCGCCGCCAGCAGCCATTGTCCCATTACGCCAAATAACGCCCCCGAAATCAGCAGCAAAATTCCCGCCGCAATCAGCAGCCGTTCTGCCGTTTCTCTCATTTTGCCGCCTCCGCTTCCGTCAGCATCCCCCGGATCTCCCCCAGGGCCCGCTCTTCCACGGCCGCGTCCGCGCATTTGCGCACATAGAAACGGCCGCCCCGAAGACTGGAATAACGGAAATAGGCTTCCTGAGAAAGCATGGTCTCAAACAGTCGGTTTTCCTCATAGGCCTCGGTGAAAATCCGTCCGGCAAAGACCTCTGTAAGATAGGGATACGTGGTGTACATGCGCAAATCCACCCGCGCATCCAGACTCATCAAAAGCAGCGGGAAGGTGCCGCAGCAGCCGGATTCGATGACGCAAATTCTTTCCGCGTCAATGCCCTTCAGCATTTCTCGCAGCAAAGCCTCCGCCCGGGGATATTGGCCCATGGTCTCCCGAATCTCCGGCAAAACCCGGCGGGTAAATTCCCGAAAATCATTGCAGCCCGCTTCCAGCGCCCGATACACCGCCCCCCGAATCGCGTCGTCCGCATCGTCCTGGCCCGTAAGCTCCCCGAAGGATTTGCGGTTGAGCAGCCAAGGGAAAATTTTCTCTCTTCCCCGGTTCAAAAAATACGCATAGGGCAAAAGGGTATCCCGCAGCAGAAACAGATACGCCGTTTCGCGGTCGTATCCAATCCACCGGCAAAAATCCCGCAATCGGCGCAGAAACGCCGGTGTTTCCGCCTCTTCCGTGCGCTTCGCCGCAGAAAGAGCGCGATCAACGGCCTGACAAAGCTCGATCTCCTCCGTCCCATAAGAAAGCTTCCGTGCGTCAAATTCCTTTGCCGGCATGGGAAAGGGGTCCGCGTGATGCTCTCTGAGATACCCCCGCAGAAAGGACGGGCCCA
The DNA here is from genome assembly GCA_902767315.1 of uncultured Eubacteriales bacterium. GTDB lineage: Bacteria > Bacillota > Clostridia > Christensenellales > Aristaeellaceae > RUG11247. The sequence continues at coordinate 19,964 of CACXHB010000104.1, read as the reverse complement.
TCTGCTCCGCCTCCAATCGCTCCGCAAGCTCGGCATAGCCCTCGTCCAACAAATCGTCCAACAGCTTCAGCAGCCGCCGGGCGCGGCAAAGGGTGTCCGCCGTGGGGGCCTCGTTTTGCAGGCGGCGGCATTCCCGCCGGTAAAAATCCATGGAATAAGTAAGAAAACCCACGCTCATCCCTCCTCGCCGCTGGCCATTCGGGCGTAAATTTCTTCCGGAATCATCGGCGTGTTGATCTGCGCAGCCAGCACCGGCGGCATTTCGCCGGTTTCCCCGTAAGCCCGGCCCGCCCTACGCACCATCTCCAGCCGCGGCCCGGTAACCCCCGCCGCCTGGGGCACGTTGAACATGGGGCTTTCCGGTACCGTGAGAATCGCCGCGTTTCGCGGAAACATCTGGTGAAAGGCCAGGGTCATGGGTTCGAAATTGTGCTTTGCGTTCGGAAAGCCGCAGCCGCAGATCATGACGTACTTCAGATGCTCATAATCCGCCTGACCCACGTGCTCATACCGGTCTCCCACCCGGCGCATGGTCATGGCCGAAAGGGGCATGGTTCTGTCCACCAGATTTTTCAACGGCCCGGGCATCCCGTAGCAGTACAGGGGAAAGCTGAACAGCAGCACGTCGCTGGCCAGCATTTTCTGCAATATCCCGGCCATGTCGTCCTGCTGCGGGCATTTGCCACCGTTGCGCTTGCAGGCGAAACAGCCCCGGCAGAAGCCGATCTGTTCATCGATCACGTGAACGATTTCCGTTTCCGTTGAAACCGCTTCTCCCATCCCCGCCAGAAAGGCCCGGGTGATGTGCAGCGTATCGCTCCTTTCCCTCTTGGGGGATCTGTTTAATACCAGAATTTTCATTAAATGTTCCTCTCCCCGCGGCAGAAAAAACGCAGAACTTTCCTGAAAAATCAGGAACAGCTCTGCGTCTCAGCGTCTGGCCTTTCCATCTGCCCGATCCATTCGATTGCGCAATTTCGCGCCGAAATCAGAAACGTCTTTTTGCATTTCGGGCAGAACAGGGGGAAATTTTTCAAAACCGTGTCCTCCCGAATCTGCGTCCGCGTTTTTCCCCGGCATTCAGGGCATAGGATCCATTCCATCGCACCCCTCCTGTTTCCTGAAATTGCCGGACTTCACCAGACACATCATGGCGGAAAATTCCGTGGTCAGCATCTGGCCCAGCTTCTCTTCCGAAAAACGGCACATCCGCGTGGCGCACAGCGCCCCCACCCCGAAGGTATAAATCCAGACGTTTTCAAAAAGCGCCCGGGCCTCCCCCTCGGTCAGAGCGTATTCCTCCTTTAACAGCGCAATGCAGGCCTCCGCCGTGGGACCCAATTCGTTAAATACGTCCTCAAAGCGCACGGCGTTGCGGTTTTCCTGCATAAACAGCAGCTGATAAAGCTTGGGCTCCCGGGCCCCGAAGAGCACCGTCTTCATGCCCACCTGCTTGAAAAGGGGCATATCCGGCGCCTGCCGCACCGGGAAGGTTTCAAACCGGCGCATGGCCGCCGCCCGCACCTGATCCTGCACTTCCTTCATGTTCTTAAACACCGTGAAGATGGGCCGGGCGGAGCTGCCCAGGGCCTGCCCCAGTTCCTTGGCGGTCAGGGCTTCCACCCCTTTTTCCGATACGATCTTCAGCGCGGCCTGGACAATTTCCTCCCGGGAAAATTTCGGTTTCGGCGGCATTTCCATCGCTCCTGTTTTGGTTTTAAAATGCACATTTCAAAATACACGTTTTGCAATGCACATTTTAGTATAATCACATTTCCCGAAAAATCAAGCATCTCCCAGAAATTTCAAAAGATTTAACAAATTTATTTTTGTCCCTTGCCCTATTTATCACAGGGCCCGTGATACAATAAACATACTAAAAAGCTGCCTGGGGGCGGCTTTTCAAAAGTCCATGAGTTAGTTGACCTTAACCATGGATAGGAGGCAGTCTATGACCTCTCTTCCGAAAAACTACCGGCGCGATTGTCTGCTGGGTGCGCTGAGCGCCCTGTTGATGCTGGTGGGCGATCTTTGCCTGAGCCTGATTCCGGCAAGTCCTGGCGACAGCGGGCTGTTTCTCCGGGAAGCCTATCTGAACGGCTCCTACCCAACCTGGCGGCTGCCGCTTCTGCTGGGAACGGGACTGATGGGCATGGCCCTGGGCGTTTTCACCGTGCGCGTCTCCATTCAACAGATTCTGCCGCAATATCGCAAAACGCGCAGGGCCGCGGGCATTGGCGGCGCGGTTTACCTGGCCTCCGCCGGTGTGCTGCATTTCTGGATCGGCTCCCTGGCCGACTGGACCAGCCGGCTTGCGCCGCTAATGGGCCGCGAGGAAACGGTGCGGCTGATTCAGGCGCAATACGCCCGGCTGATGCCGGCGATGTCTTTTTCCTATGCGGGCATGATCCTGATGATGCTCACCGGCGTGTGGGCGGTTCTGACCCGGAAAACTTTGCTGCCCCGATGGATGGCGCTGTTCCATCTGGTGCTCTGGCAGATTCTTTTCGCCCTCATTCCGGATCTTCGGCAGGCCCTGGGCGCGGAGGTCTCCACTTGGGATTTCGTGCTGAGTCAGTGCTCCGGAAACGCGGGGCTGTTGATCTGGATGCTGGCCAACGCCTGCTGGGCCCGGCGGCAGGATGCATCCGCCTGAGGGGGAAATTGTCGTGTCCTTTTTTGAAAACACACGTAAGCCCGCCGGGCTGGGCGGCAAAATGATGGTCTTTCTGATGAATCTGGGCCACCGGGGGCTTTCCCGCTGGGGCTTCCAGTTTCTTGATTTGTCGGCCGACGCGGCGGCGCTGGATTGCGGCTGCGGCGGCGGGGCCAATCTCAAAAGACTGTTAAAATCCTGCCCGGAAGGCCGCGTGACAGGCGTGGATTATTCCGAAATCAGCGTAGGAAAATCCCGGGTCCTCAATCAAGAGGCCGTAGCCGCCGGGCGCTGCCGGGTGCTTCAGGCCAGCGTAATGCATCTGCCCTTTTCGCTAGAGACTTTTAATGCCGTCACCGCCTTTGAAACGGTCTACTTCTGGCCCGATCTGCACCGGAGCTTCCAGGAAGTGCGCCGGGTGCTGAAGCCCGGCGGAACGTTTCTGATCTGCAACGAATGCGGCGGCGACGCGTCCCGGGACGAAAAATGGACGGAAGTCGTGAGCGGCATGGTCATTTATCGGGATCTTCAGCTGAAATCCGCCCTGGAAAAAGCCGGATTCCGCGAAATTCAGCTGCACAAAAACAAAAAGGGCTGGCTCTGCGTCACGGGCCGGAAATGAGAAAGGAGCAATCCCCCATGAGCATCTTCGCCTCCCTCCTGAGAGGGGTATACCGGCTGACTGGCACGAAAAAGGCCTTCACCCTGCCGGAGTCGGAAATTTTGAAGGTCATTGAAAAGCAGAACCGCCATCGGGGCGTGTTTGCGCCCACCGATCGCAAGGCCCATTATCAGACCATTGACGTGGGCGGCTTCCCCTGCCTGATCGTCCGGGAAAATCCCCAGCCTGCCCGGCGGGCGATTCTCTATTTCTTCGGCGGCGGCATGGTCATCGGCCCCGACAGAGGCGATTTGCCCGTGATGCGCAAACTATGCCGGGAAACCGGCTGCGATGTGTGGTTCCCCTTCTATCCTCTGTGTACCGACCATTGCATCACCGAAACCTACGATATGGCCTACGCCTGCTACCGGCAGATGATTGATCTGTACGGCGGGGGCAACGTGAGCACCTGCGGCTTTTCCTCCGGCGGTGCGCTGGCCCTGGGCGTGGCGGCCCACAACAACGCCCAGCACGCTCCCCTGCCCCCGCCGCGGCACATCGTGGCCGTTTCTCCCGGAGAGGTGCCCTGGAACGACGCGGAAAAGGCGCGGATGCAGGCCCTGAACGAAAAGGACGTGGCCATCGATTACGCCTTCATGGTGCTGGTGGAAAAGTTCATGCGCCATGGGCGAAAGGACGTGCCGGATTACATGATTTCCGGCTCCCGGGGGGATTTCTCCGGCGTGGGCGATATTCATTTTTTCTACAGCGCCGACGAGGTGCTCTACGGTGCGCTGCCGGATTTTCAGGCCGCCTGTAAGCGAGCAAACGTCCCCTGCAGCGCCTTCGCCCGGCCGGGCATGGTGCATTGCTATTGCATGCTGCCCTATTTTAAGGAAGCCCGAGAGGACTTTGCCAAAATCACGGAAATTTTGAAAAAATAGCGAGGCGACGCCCATGGAACGAAAACAGGCCATTCGCAGCGCGTACCGGCTGACGGGCGCGGGAAGCTTTTACGACGGCATGATCACCTGCTCCACCCTGCCGGGAAAGGCCGTGTGTCGGCTGGTGTGGGGCATGAACAAGGCGGAATGCGACGCGTATCTGACCCAGGCGCTGTCCGGCGTCCCGGAGAAGTTTTCCGGGCGCATTCTGGAGGTGCCCGTGGGCACGGGAGTACTCACCATGCCCCTGTATCAGACGCTGCCCCGGGCGGAGGCGGTGTGTCTGGATTACTCCCCGGATATGATGGCCCAGGCCCGGGAAAAGGCGGAACGGCTGCAATTGAAAAACGTCTCCTTTCAGCAGGGGGACGTGGGCGCGCTCCCCTACGCGGACGAAACCTTCGACGTGGTTTTGTCCCTCAACGGCTTTCACGCCTTTCCGGACAAGGAAGCCGCGTATCGGGAAGTCTACCGGGTGCTGAAGCCCGGCGGAACCTTCTGCGGCTGTTTTTATGTGAAAGGCGCGTATCCGCGAACGGACTGGTTCATCCGCCACGCCTACGAACCGGCGAAATTTTTCACCCCGCCCTATGAAACGGTAAACAGCCTGCGGGCCCGGCTGAAAAAGCGCTATGCCTCCGCCGAGGTGGGCCATTTGAAGGGCATCGCCTGGTTCCTTTGCCGAAAAGGAGACTGCGTTCAATGAAATACTTTGAATTTGGCCGAGAAAACTCCGAGCTTATGGTCATGCTCCACGGCGGCGGCGTATCCTACCGGGGCATTCTGCCCACGGCTCAGGAAATGGCGAAGGTCTATCGGGTAGTGCTGGTGGCCTACGACGGCTTCAATCCCGACGAGCCGGAGACGGAATTCAAGTCTCCCCTGGACGAGGCCCGACGGCTGGGGGATTATATCGCGGAACACTACGGCGGAAAGATCGACATTTTCTACGCCATTTCCTACGGCTGCCGGGTGCTGATGGAGGTGCTCGCCGATGCGCGACTGACCATTACCACCGCCATCGCCGACGGCATGAGCCTGCGAGATTATCCCAATATCCGCAGCAAATGGGGCAAGGACGTTTACTGCTTCTTCTTCACGGGACTGTTTTACGCCGTCATGGGCCGCCCGGGCCCCAGGCGGAAAAAATTTCTCGCCAAAATCAGCGGCCGCACGCCGGAAGAGGCCGAGCGCATCCTCTATGGTAAGGCCACCTGGAAAAGCCGGAAAAATCAGGACTACTTCCTCATCGGGCGAAAGACGGATTATTCCCTCTTCGCGAAGACGGATATGGTTCTCTGGTACGGCATCAAGGGCAGCGTGGATCAAAAACTGTCCAGAAATCTCCACGCGTTAAAGCAGACCGGCGTTCCCTTCACGGATCATATCTTCACCGTTCTGGGACACGGCGGTCTGGCGGGAGAACATCCCCGGCAGTTTTCGCAGGAAGTACAGGCGGCGCACAGGCGCTCGCTGGAGAAGAGAAGGAGGAATTCACAATGATCTTTTGGACGCTGCTGGAGGGCCTGGGGCTGGGGCTTCTGCTGATACTGGTTTGCGCGGTGAATATTCGAAACGGCGCGGTGGGCATGGTGCACCTGTATCATGAGGACGTGCAGGCCCGGTGCGTGGAATTGGGCCTGACCACCCGAGAAAAAATCCGGCGCAGCCGCGCCCGGTTCAAGGCCTGCTGCATTCCGGGTTATATCGCCTATGTGCTGGTCTGCGTCTATGGGCTCAACGGCGCCCGGGGATTTCTCGCCGGATTCTGGCAATTGCTGGTCATCCTGTCCGTAATGAACCTGATGGACCGGTTCCTGGTAGACGACTGGTGGGTAGGCCACACCCCCGCCTGGACCATTCCCGGCACGGAGGATTTAAAGCCCTACATCAACGGCCGGGATAAATGCGTCAAGTGGGCCTTCGGCACCCTGGGCATGGCCGGAATTGCGGCTGCGCTTTCCGGCGTCATGACCCTGATTCTCGGCTGAGGTATAAAAAAATGCTGTTTGAAACCTTCGGGGAAAAATCCCGGCCCGCCGTGCTGTTTTTCCACGCCATGGGCGTAACCGGCGCAAGCAGTGAACCGGTGGCCCGGCGTTTGCAGGACCGCTATTTCTGCGTTCTGCCTACCTCCACCGTCTACTGCGCCGGGCAGAAATACCTGGGTAAAGGGGACGAAATCCGGCAGGTGGAGTCCTTCCTCCGCAGCCGGAACGTCACGCGCCTTGAGCTGGTGGCGGCCTCCTCCATTGGGGCCGATTTGGCCCTTGCCTTTCTTTCGCAGACAAAACTGCCGGTGGAGCACGTCTTTTTCGACGGCGGCCAGTTTGCGCAGATCGGAAAGGCAACCCGGCGCGTGATGGCTCCCTTGCTCTATCTGGCCGTCAAAAGCCTCTACTGGTCCAAGGGCAAAACCCTCAAAAAGATGCTGTGGTGCGACGACGAGGCCATTAAGCCCTATTTTATCGCCGCGGGCAAGGCGCTTTCCTACGGCAACCTGCGCCGCCAATTGGCGGACAGTCTGGAAGACAGGTCCTTCCCGCCCCTGCCGGAGAAAATGCAGCGCCGCGCCTTTTTCGAATTCGGCAGCGCGGAGGAGCACTTCAAATACCGTAAGGCCGTCATGGCGGCTTATCCCCTCGGCAATTATCCGGTATTCCAAGGCCATAACCACATGCAGTATCAGATTCGCGACCCCCAGGGCTTCGCGGAGATGCTCGCCTGTATCATGCAGGAAAACCGTCTGCCGGAATTGCCGTTTCTGAAGAAATGAGGATCGCCCATGAAGAAAAACTATCTCGTCGCCGCCTTTGAGGAAACCCTGGCCCGGGATTTTCCCGCCCAGGCCCGGGCGCTGAAGCTGGCCTTTGAGACGCGGCTTGCCCATCTGCGCCGGGAAAATGCCGGCGCTTCCCGGGAAAAGCAGCGCCATCTGGAGGGTCAGATTCTGCCGGGAATCGCCATTTATGAAACGCTGCAAACCGTCCTGCCCAAAGAGGCGGCGCTGGCCGCGGTGCACGGCTATGTGGAAAAACGCGCTTGGAAATTGAAGGCCGTTTTTCTGAAGCTCATGCGTCTTCCGGGACTGTATCGAAAGGTGCCGGGCATTTTCTCCAAGCAGACCCCCAAGCTCTTCGGGGAGACGGCGGGCTTTGCCGCCCGGGAAATACAGACCGCCGGCGGCGTGTGGCGCGTGGATATGCTGCGATGCCCCTATCACGACGCCTGCGTGCAATACGGCTGTCCGGAATTGTGCCCCAGCTTCTGCGACAGCGACGACATTACCTACGACGGCCTGCATCCCAATCTGTACTGGCACAGAACGAAGACCCTGGGCCGGGGCGACGACTGCTGCGATTTTTGCCTGAAGCTGGTTCAAAAATAAATCTTTGGAGGAAACGCCATGTTCTGGGATAACGTCGCCTGGATCTACGACGTATTTGCCAACGTCATCAACCGCAGGGCCAACCGGGCCCTCTGCGCCGAAGTGGAAAAGGTGCTCTCCCCCGCCGACGAGGTGTTGGAATGCGCCTGCGGCACGGGGCTGCTCAGCGGCGTTATCGCCGATAAGTGCAAAAGCCTGATCGCCACGGATTTTTCCGCCAACATGCTCAAGCGTGCGCGGAAAAAATACGGCAATCGGGACAACGTGACCTTCCGACAGGCGGATATTCTGCATCTTGATTATCCGGACAACCGCTTCGACGCGGTGGTGGCCGCAAACGTCATTCACCTGCTGGACGATCCGTACAAGGCCCTGGCCGAATTGAACCGGGTCTGCAGGCCGGGCGGGAAAATCATCGTTCCCACCTACATGAATCAGACGGACAAAGGCACAACGAACGGCGTTTCCGGCGCCATCGGCAAGGCGGGGGCGAATTTCAAGCGGGAATTTACGCTTGCCTCTTACAAGAAATTCTTTGCCGACGCGGGCTACCGGAACGCCAGCTACGCCCTGTGCCCCGGCAGAATCCCCTGCGCGGTGGCGGTGCTCGTCAAAGACGGAAAGGGGGATACCCCATGAAGATGGAAACGTTAGACGAACGCGCCGTGACCGACATTGGCCACGCCTTCGGGTATTACGATTACGGCGGGGAGCACGGGCTGATCGACGCCTTTCCCAGCCGGGAGGCCGCGGCGGCCTTCATCCGCGGCTATGTGCGAATGGCCTTTCAAAGCGGCATGCTCTATGCCACCAGCGAAAAGGGCGAGGGCTACATCGCCTACAAACGCCCCGGCGAAAAAATCAGGCCCCGTTCCGCGCTGCCGCTGGCCAGGGGCTTTCTGGGGGCCATGAATCCGCGTTCGTTTTTTCGCTTTGCGCGAATCATGGCAAATGGCGGCCCGGGGCTGGACAAGCGCATGGACAAAGAAAAGAAGCCCTATCTTTTCGTGGGCATGGTCTGCGTGCGGGAGCCTTTTCAGGGAAAGGGCTACATGCGAAAGGTGATGGATCTGGCCTTTTCCGAAGGCAGCCGGCTGGGCGTGCCGGTGATTCTGGAAACCGACGCGCAATCCAAATGCGACAAATACCTGCACCTGGGCATGGAACTGGCGGGAACGCGCCGGTTCGGCGAACACGGGGTGCTGTATGATCTGATCAAATATCCGGATGCAATGGGATCATAAGGGAGGAACGCGGCATGAAATACATGGGAATGCCCCTGGGCATGTGGGCGCTGTTTGCAAAGTCCTTTCGCCGGCAATTGACGGCGGTGTTCGGCTATGACGACGCCGTCGCCCGGGAAATCGCGGAAAAGGCCAAGCCGAAATACAAAGAAATCATTCGCGACCTGCCCGCCTTTGAAAAGGCCGACCGGTTTGAGATGAATATCGTCAACTGCGCCATGCTGGGGGCGTTCATCCTCTCCATGCCGAAGCGCCCGAAGGTGGATTTGCTGACGGAATACTACGCTAAATCCATGATGACAAAGCCCATGCGCTGGTTCTGTCGCAAAAGCGGAAAAAGCAAATTCACCGCCAAAGACGTCACCGGCATGAAGGCCACCGCCGCGCTGAAGGCCGCCGACCGCAACCCCTATTCCTGGAACATGGACTACATCGAATATCCCGACGGCAGCGGCTACGAGGGTCGCTTTACCAGATGCGGCATCTGCGTTCTGATGAAAAAGCTGGGGCTTTACGATCTCACCCCCGCCCTGTGCCGCCTGGATTACACCATGAGCGAGGCGGGCGGCGCCACGGACTTTGTGCGGCAATATACCCTCGCCTCCGGCGGCCCTTACTGCGATTGCGGTTATAAGAAAAAAACGCGCTGAAGGAGTGAAAAACATCATGACCGATTATAACGACGTGGGCATTTCCCGTCAGCTGGACTGGCCCCGGATCCGGCACCTGTTCCGGCTGGGGCTGTTTGCCGCGCTGACGACCCTCATAGGCGATCTTTTGCTGGGCTGGGGCGTGGAAAACGAAACCCTGTCCGGCCTTCCCCGGATGCTTTCGGCCTATGCCGCGTCCGACGGCCGAATCCTCGCCTCGGCGCTGCTGGGACTGTTCGGGCTGACGCTGGAAGGGCTGTGCTATTTCGGCATATACCGGCTGTTTGCAGAACGCGCTCCCCGCTATGCCCACGCCTACCGCGCGGGGATTCTCGGCTATGTCATCTTCGGCGGCTGCGGCTTTCATCTTCCCGTCTGCGCCATGGCGTTTCTGGCTCGTCACGGCCTTGAGGAGTCGCTTTTGCTGAAATACGCGGCGTATTTCGCGCTGCCGGGGTTCGCCCTTTTCTGGGTCTTCTTCCTGGTGCTGGAAATCACGCAGATTCGCGTTTTCGCCAAGGGCCTGACCCCTTATCCCAAAGGGTGCTGGGTGTTTTCCCTGCCCGTGGGCATGGCGGCGGCGATGCTCGTAAACGTATTCGGCAACCAGCCCTGGGTCAACGCGCTGAGCTGCGCCTGGATTGGCGTGGGCAACGTCTGGATGTTTGCCGGGCTGCTGGCCGCCATGAAAAAAGCGCGGTGAGGAAATTCCCCTGCAAATTCCGCCCTGCGGGCATAACGATTGGAGGGAACTGTATGCTCTATTCAGAAAAGCTGAAATCCTTTGAAGCGGCCCATCCCTGCGCCTTCATGACGGTGGAGGGCGCGGATTTCCGCTATGTTCTCAGCGGAAAGGGAAACGCCCGGACGCTGGTGCTGCTCAACGGCGGCATGAACACCCTGGAAATGTGGATGGATTATGTGGACGATCTGTCCCAGGACAATCAGGTGCTGTTGTTCGATTATCCCCGGCAGCTGGCCACCAATCAGGCCCTGGCCGGCGGCATGCACGCCTTTTTCCAGAAGCTGGGCATCCAGCGGCCGATTTTCGTGGGCGCCAGCGACGGCGGCATGGTGGCCCAAATCTACGTGCAGAAATATCCCGGCGAAACCGGCGGCCTCATTCTGATTTCCACCGGCGGCATGGACGAAACCACCCTGAAAACCCTCCGGCGGAAATATCGCCTGGCTCCGGTCATGCTGTGGTACATGAAGCATTGCAATTACGAAAAGCTGAAGCCCCGGCTCATTCGGGCCGGCATGCGCCATATCCGCAACGAAAGCAGGGAAGAAATCGCCTATGCGCAGGACATGTTCGAAACGATCTTCCGGGATTATTCCCAGGAGAAGGACGTGCATATCTCGGGCCTGCTGGCCGATCTGATGCGCCAGAAGCCCGTCACGCCGGCGGATTTTGCCGCGCTGAAGGGCAAAATTCTGCTGATCCTGCCCAATCAGGATTTCTTTTCCGGAAAGATGCAGCAGGATCTCATCCTTCTGATGCATCAGCCGAAGATTTCCTACGTCTCCGGCGGGCATCTGTCCACCGTTCTGCGGGCGGAGGACTATGTCCGCACCATTCGCGATTTTTTGTCCTCCCTGCAGGGATAAGCCATGAAGAAATTCAACTACACCCTGAATCATAAACTGGATGAGGCCTACATGGCAAAAATGTGCGGCGCGGGCTGGGCGGCCACGCGTCTGGTGGAAGGGGTATGGACCTTCGAACCCTGCCGCCCGAATCAGTATGTCTACCGCGTATGCTATCTGCGGGGAAAGCGCGGCGCGGAGGTGGAAGATCTGAAGCGGAAACTGGCCGGACAGGGCGTGGAGTTCGTCTCCCGCTATTCCTTCTGGGCGATTTTCCGCAGCGCCCATGATTTTCAACTCTACGCGCCCCATGAGGAAATCGCCCTCTGCCTGCGGATTCGCCGCCCCATGATCCCGGGCGGAGCCCTGAGCTGGATCGCATGCTGCGCTTTTTTGCGGCTGGCGGTGAATGTCAGCGCGTGGTTCTGTGTGCCGGGAGTGCTCCTGTTGCTCTATGCCGCCATGTGCACCGCACTGGGCCTTTCCTATACCCGGCTCATACGCGATCTGAAACGCAGAGGCGCATAACCGCCAGACAGTCTCATTTTTCTAAAAGTCATTCAGGTTACAAACAGAAAGGAAGTTATTCAAATGCTCAAACGTATCTCCCAAACACAGCAGCGGCTTAAAGTCGGTTCCCACGGCGAGGATTACGGCAGCTGGATGTCCAACCCCGTGTTCTATCTCTTCGGCGGACTGACGCTGATTGCGGCGGTGCTGGCCGCGCTGTCCTTTGCCGTGTTTCACCTGACGGTGCTGGGCGTTCTGTTCGTGGCGGCCGTCGCCGTTCTGCTGGCGGTGCTGGGCTGGATCACCTGGATTCGCCGCCAGTACGCCTTCGGCAAGGGCGGCATGATGGAAAGAGTGCATCAGACCATCCTCAGCAACCTGGATTACGACGGTAAGGGTCAGCTGCTGGAGGTGGGCTGCGGTTCCGGCGCCATGACCATCCGTGCGGCGCTCACCTGGCCTGCCGCTCAGGTGGTGGGGCTGGATTACTGGGGTGCCATGTACAATTATTCCAAGGCCGTGTGCGAGAAAAACGCCCGTTCCGAAGGCGTGGGCGACCGCTGCACCTTCGTCCGCGGCGACGCCAACCATCTGGATTATCCGGACGAGCGCTTCGACGCGGTCATCAGCAATTACGTCTACCACAACATCATGGGCGCGGACAAACAGGCGCTGCTGCTGGAAAGCCTGCGTGTGCTGAAAAAAGGCGGCGCGTTCGTGCTGCACGACAACATGAAGCCGCAGATGTACGGCGATATGCACGCCTTTGTGCAAAAGCTGCGGGATATGGGCTTTGAACAGGTGGAATATATCGAAACCGCCGCGCCGATTTTCGGCTCCAAGGGTCGGGCGACGCTGATGATGCTGGGGGATTCCGCGATGATCGTGGGCCGGAAATAAAGGGAGGCGATTCCCGATGAAACGCGCTTATTCCTCCTCCGCCTACGCCCGGCCCTGCGAACAGTATTGCCGGGAACATTATCCCGAAGAAGCTGCTCAGATTTTCCGGCGGGCGGAAGATTACTACCGGCAGTTTCAAAAGGACATGCCCGACCTGGGTAAAAACGTGATGGCCCAGAACATGCTGGACTGGTTTACCATCCTCTCCTTCTATGAAGCCACCGGCCGCCGGATGGACGGAGAAGTCCTGCTGGAAATCAAGCGCCGCGCCGTGGACAAATGGAAATTTCTGGGCAAATTCATCGACGGCAACCGGAACCAGTGGCCCTATCGCCTGTTTGAAAAGGTCTATGGGCGGTATATTAAAAAGCTGCAGGCCCATCAGGCCAGGGGCGAATGGATGGATACCTGGCGGATTGAAATCAATCCCGACGGCCGTACAGAGGGCTTCTGCTTTCATCTCATCGGCTGCCCCATCGCCAAACACGCCAAAGCCCACGGCTATGGGAATTTGCTGCCCTATCTGTGCCGGACGGATCACTTTCTCGCAGCTGTCCTGCACGCCCGCCTCATCCGCACCCAGACCGAAGCCCTGGGCGGCGAATATTGCGATTACTGGTACGTGGGCGACCAGAGCCCCGCGCTGGAGCCCTATAAAAATCTGCCGCAGATTTAGCGCGCCAAAAGCGCCCCGGAAATTTTGCCTTCCGGGGCGTGTTTTTGTGCGTTCAAACCTCCCGCAGGGAAACGGCCTGTTCCAGAGAAATCACCGCGTCCCCCGCTTCCTTCAGGGCTTCCACCTGAGAAAGGCGGCTGACGCCCACGATGGGGAAAATGTCGAACCGGTTGCAGGTGAGATACGCCAGAGAAAGGGCTCCCACGGAATAGCCCGTCTCGCCGGAGAGCTTCAGAAGGCGGGCGTAGGTCTCCTGGTTGTAGGGCGTGTCAAACCTGCGCCGGGCCTTGTCGGGCATTGCCGCGCCGTCGTGCAGCTTGATGAAAAAGCCTTTGGCCTGGGAAGAAAACGGCACGCAGGGCATGCCCGTTTCCACGTGGAAATCATACATCTCCCGATCCATCTGGCACAATGTGGGGTCCTCCACCACTTCCTGCCGGGCCAGGGAAAACTGGGGCTGATTGGCGCAGAAGCCCGTCATGCCGTGGGCGGCGGCGTAGGCGTTTGCCTCCCGAATCCGGGCCGTGGTCCAGTTGGATACCCCGATGAATCGGGTGTACCCCGCCTGCAGAAAGCCGTTCAGGGTTTCCAGAATGTCCCCCACCGGCCGGGAAACGTCGTCCCGGTGCAGCCAGTAAATGTCCACCTGGTCTACCATCAGATCGTCCAGACTCCGGCGAATGTCCGCCGAAAGATTCTCCCGGTCCAGCCGTCCCACGTTCATGGTGGGAAGCTCCGGGTGTCCGCCCTTGGTGCCCAGAATCATCTTTTCCCGGTTGTGCCGGGCGGCCAGCCAGTTGCCGATGGCCCGTTCGGAAACGCCGCATACGCCCCCGGCAAAGTCGCCGTATACCCGGGCGGTGTCGATAAAATTGCCCCCCAGATTCACATACGCGTCCAGAATTTCATTGGTCTGTTTCTGGGAAAAATCAAAACCCAGCCCCACGGAGCCCATGCACAAAACAGAGGTCTTTCGGCCCAAAAAATCGCGATATCTCATGGAATCCTCCCTTTCTTTTAACATATTATAGCACCTGTCTCCCACTTGCGCAACCAAAATGAATCTGGACAAAATTTCGCTCGAAAGGTTCTGCAATTATGACCGGACGCATAAAATAAGTTATAAACCGAAGGAATATACGCTGCATATATACATTTATTTCAAATTCCGATGCAGGATTCCCGGCGGCCGCGTCGTATTTTGTATGTGTATATGCAATGTATATACACGCAGGGTATGTGGTATATGCAATCAGATATACGAATACGGAGGTTGGATTTACATGGAATCAATCAAGAAAAAAGTCACCGCGTTACAGGCCTTAAACTGGCGTGCCATCGCCTGCGGCGCCCTGGCGCTGCTGATTGTGGGGCTGGTGCTGTGGGGCTGCATATCCACATCCAATGCAAAGGATATGCAGAGAAAATATGCATTCTCCCGTCAGGCCGTGGCCGATACCCTCTACGGCGTGACCGCCAAAATGACCCTGGAATACGACAACGCCTATCTGGCGGGGGCGGACGTAGAGGGCGAAATCCTCCCCTCCATGCGCACCTATTTCGCCCAGGCCCGGGCGCTGAATTCCGCCATGAGCCAAGCCTATGGCGAGGAATACGCGGTGCTGGACGACGGCCTGCTCAAGGAAATCGACGCGGCCTTTGCGGAATATGATTCCGCCTTCCGGGGCGGCCGTTCCACCGATTCCGCCGGCAGCATGATGACCGAAGCCATGGCCCATACCCGCCGGGCCCTGGACGCCCATTACAACGACGACGCCTCCCTGAAATAACCCCGTTCCATTCCAATGGGCGCTTCCCCGCGTTTTTCGCAGGAAAGCGCCCGTTTTTTATGCTTCCGACAGACCCCGAAGCGCCATTTGTACCAATTTCTCCGCGGATTCCCGGCGCAGGGGCATCACCCGGCCGAAATACGAAAAATATTCCAACATGGACCAGAAGACCTCGTAACCGCCCCGGTCGTATTCCCGGGCCGTAGGCAGATACCCGCTGCAGCCGTTGGTATAGCCCCCCAGAAAGGCCTTCTCGCCGACCTGCTTTTCCACCTCCAGCGCCATTTCGCACATGGTCTCGTTGGGTACGCCGATCAACACGCCTTCGTTCAGGCGGAAAAATTGCATCTCCACCTGTTCCCGCTGGCAGGCAATCCCCGCCTTCTGCAGTCTGTCCACCTCCGCCAGCCAGCGCGTTCCGTCAATGCCGGCCTTCTCCTTGGCCTCCCGGGCAATCTCCAGGGCCCGTTCCCGGCCGGGCACGTCCGCCCACAGGCTTCCGGCCACGGTCTTCATGGAAAGATACGTAACCTCCCGGGGCCGCGTCCCACGAAACGCCGCGTCCGTGCCCCGCAGCACTGCCCGGGCCATTTCCTCCAGCGCCGCCTCCGTGCGCACATATCGGCCGCTGTCGTCCGCGTCCGGGGGATCAATGTGAGAAGCGAAATACCTGGGGGCCACGTTCCCGGAAGCCCCCTGGGTCAGCAGCACCGGGCAGCCCCATTCCTTCGTCAGCAGCCGCCGGGCCGCCCCCAGCCAGTCCGGCGAATACCGCCGGTTGTCGCTTTTCAGGGAATTCCCGTGGGCCGTCAGCCGCAATATCGCCCCCAGCGGCGCGCCGGTTTCCGCGTCCGTCACCTTAATCAGCCCGGCCCGGTCGTCCAGCGCCTCGCCGAAGCGGCGGTTCACGCCGATTTCCACCCGGCCGCAGCCCCAGCCCGCCAGCGCGGGGCGCATATTTTCCCGGGCCTGTCGGGCCGCCTGCAGCATTTGCCCGTCCACCTCCCGGGCGTAGTCCGCCTCAATGGAATCGTTGGGCGCGGCGTGAGTGTGGGAAAAGCAGAGCATCACCTGTTCCGGCGACGTTTCCCATTCCGCCGCCAGCTTTTGCCGCAGGGCTCGGGCGTGTTCCATTGCAAAACCGATGTGGTCCACGCACGCCAGAATGCAGCGGGCGTTCTCCTTCTCCCAAAGGGATACCTGGGCCGTCAGGGGACTTTCCACGCCCTGGGCCAGCTTGGGGTTGGCAAAGCCCATCAGCGCCATGGGTCTGATGGGCGTAATGTCTGCCGAGGCATATCCAAATTTCAGCATATATTTTCCTGCTTCCGCGTTTTTTCGCGGAACACGGCGCAGCTTCCCGCGATGGCCCGCCCCTTCACCTCAGGACGCGGCCGGAAATTTGCTCGCTTGTGCCGATACCGCCGTCTGTTATCCTACCACCCGCCCGGCCAAAATGCAATCGCCTGCAAGTCTACTTTTTCCCGTCGTAATCGTCCAGGAAGCAGTGCACTTCCTGCCCGCGCTTGTAGGAAATCACCGTGTCCAGATTCACGTTTTCCATGCTGCGGAAGATGCTGGCCTCCACGGTGGGGTTCACCTTTTTCATCTCCGCGATCAGCTGCTTGATCTCCATGCGTTTGGATACGGTGCGCCCGTCGGGGTCGCAGGTGGTGCAGGTGTCGGTAAAGTGGCAGGCACACTGAATAAAGTGCAGATCGTTGCTGTCCCGCCAGGTTTTGATGTCCGCCTCCCGAATCAGATACATGGGGCGAATCAGCTCCATGCCCGGGAAATTGGTGCTGTGCAGTTTGGGCATCATGGTCTGGATCTGCGCTCCGTAAAGCATGCCCATAAGGATGGTCTCGATCACATCGTCATAATGATGCCCCAGGGCGATCTTGTTGCAGCCCAGGGCCTTGGCGTGACTGTAGAGATACCCCCGGCGCATCCGGGCGCAGAGATAGCAGGGATTTTTCTCCTCCTGATATACCACGTCGAAAATGTCCGATTCGAAAATCGTGACCGGAATCCCCAGCAGCTTCGCGTTGTGCTCAATCACCCGCCGGTTTTCCGCGTTGTATCCCGGGTCCATCACCATAAACACCAGTTCAAAGGGGAATTTGCGGTGGCGCTGCAGCTCCTGAAAAAGCTTGGCCATGAGCATGGAATCCTTGCCGCCGGAAATACACACGGCGATTTTGTCCCCGCTCTGAATCATGTCGTAAGTGCGCACCGCCTTGGCGAATTTGGAAAACAGCCGCTTGTGATACGTCTTGCGCAGGCCCTCTTCAATCTGGGCGCATTTTTCTGTGTCCTGCTCCCGCTGCATTTCCCGCATCAGCCAGCCCATGTAGCCTTCCTCCAGGCTGTAGGCCTCCAGCCCCTTTTCCCGCAGTCGCTGGGCCGCCTCCACGCTGTTCAGGCCCCGGGTGCAGTACAGCACGATTTTTTTGTTCCCGGAAAGGGCCGGAATCTCCGCCTCCAGCCGCTCCTCGGGAATCGAAATCGCCCCGGGCAGCATGCCGTAATTGGCGGCGTGTTCGTCGCGAATATCCACCAGCAGCCGCTCCCTGGGGT
This sequence comes from uncultured Eubacteriales bacterium, assembly GCA_902767315.1. Taxonomy (GTDB): domain Bacteria; phylum Bacillota; class Clostridia; order Christensenellales; family Aristaeellaceae; genus RUG11247. The sequence goes on along the minus strand of CACXHB010000104.1, from coordinate 2,435 downwards.
GCATTTCGTCCAGTTCCGCCAGCGTCAGTTCCACTTTTTCCGTCATATGCAGCCACGCTTCCTTCGAAAAAACCGCTTCCCGGGCCTTTTGCGAGGGAAGCTTTCCCGTCAATTATAGCCTCTTTTCCCCTGCAATGTCAACCGGCGCAATCAATGCGTAACCCACGGCCGGAAAAAATCTGATATACTGTATTTATCCCCATTTTCCCGAAAGGAGCCCCCGCCATGAAACCCGCCTGCAAACTCGTGGCCCTAGATATGGACGGCACCCTGCTCACCTCCGAAAAAACCGTGCTTCCGGAAACCCTGGAGGATTTACGTTTCGCCCGGGACGCGGGGGTAAGCCTCGCCTGCTGCACCGGTCGGGGGCTGGCGGAGCTGCGGTCCTACCTGCCCCGGCTGCCCATGCTGCGCTACGCCATCTGCAACAGCGGCAGCGTGGTATACGATTGCCGGGAAGGCCGCCCACTCCTGTCTCAGGACATTCCCGCGGCCCTCTGCCGGGAAATTCTATCGGTAGCCGCCCGCTTCCCCTGTATGCCCCAGTTTCTCACGGAAACCGAATCCATCGTCGCCCGCCGGGATGTGACCCACATGGCGGATTTTCACATGGGCGTCTACCAGAGCATGTATCTGGAAGTGACCCGGCAGGTAGACGACATGATCGCGGAAGGCGTGCGCCTGGGGGATATTTCCAAAATCAATCTGTACTTTCCGGATCAGGCAACCCGCCTTCAGGCCCACGCCGCCCTGAAAAGCCTGCCCATCAGTCTGGTGCTCACGGAACAGACGGGTCTGGAAATGACGGCCCAGTCCGTCACCAAGGCCTCCGGCCTTCAGCATCTGGCAAAGCTGCTGGGCCTTTCTCCGGCGGAAACCGCCGCCGTGGGCGACGGAGAAAACGACCGGGAAATGCTGATGTGGGCGGGCTTTTCCGCGGCCATGGGCAACGCCCGGCCGGAAATTCAGGTCCTGTGCGATTTCGTCGCCCCGGATAACGACCACAACGGCGTGGGCGCGGCCCTCCGCCGGGCGATTTTTGTAACCTGAAATGCATTGACAGAACGGAAATGTTGTGTTATGCTAATTTGCACTAAAAGGGAGTAGTTGCAAAGACATGTTCAACATATCCCGGCCGCGGCCGGTGGGCATGCGCCTAAGAACTTAGGTAATGAGACTTTTAGCACATCACAGACGATGATCGTGCGAAGAAGTCTCTTTTTTTGCGCGATGCGTCGAAAGGAGCGCTCCATGCATATCGATCTGACCGGAAACAGCCTCTTTCTCATCCTGCTGCTGTTCGCCGCCGGCTTGGGCTGCATCATCAAGGGCGGCGACCTGTTCGTAGACGCCGCCACCTGGATCGCCGAAGCCTCCGGCATCCCCAAGTTCATCATCGGCGCCACGGTGGTCAGCTTCGCCACCACCCTGCCGGAGATGCTGGTCTCCGTCTTCGCCGCCCTGGAGGGCAACGCGGATATCGCCGTGGGCAACGCGGTGGGCTCCGTCACGGCCAATACGGGGCTGATCATGTGTCTGGCTCTCATCTGCATGCCCTGTTTAATGACCCGCAAACAGTTCGGCGTGAAGGCCTGTCTTCTGCTGGCGGCCATTGCCGGGCTGTTCGGCTTCACCCGGGACGGCCGGCTTTCCGTGGCGGAAGGCGCGGCGATTCTGGTCGTGTTCGCCATTTTCCTGGCGGAAAACATCCTCTCCGGCCGCCGGGAACAGGGCACGGAGGCCGCAACGGTGGAAAAGGGCAAAAAGCAGACGCTTACCAACCTCTTGAAGTTTGCATTGGGCGCGGCGGCCATCGTGCTGGGAGCGCAGCTGCTCATTGATAACGGTTCCGCCCTGGCCCGGCTGGCGGGCGTTCCGGACGCGATCATCGCCGCCACCATGATCGCCATCGGCACCTCGCTGCCGGAACTGGTCACCACCCTCACGGCCATCAAAAAGAAGCAGGCCACCCTTTCCGTGGGCAATATCATCGGCGCAAACATCATGGATCTGACGCTGATTCTCCCCCTGTGCGCCCTGATTCAGGGAAAACCCCTGGCCGTGGAGCGCCAGGGCATGCTGCTGGATATTCCCGCCTGTCTCATAATCAGCGCCGCGGCGCTGGTGCCCGCCCTGGTGGGCGGCAAATTCCGCCGGTGGATCGGCTTCCTGGTGGGCGGCCTGTACGTGGCCTATCTGGTGGTAATGTTCACCTGCTTCGGCGCATAAACGCAGCTTTCGGGGAGACGAAATTTCCCGTCTCCCCGAAAAAATCTGAAATTGGGTATTGACAGCCCCCGTCAAATCATGTATAATAACTTTTGTCGATCAACGCAATGTATCGATGATGCCGAATTGTGTAATGGTAGCACCTACGACTCTGACTCGTATTGTCTAGGTTCGAATCCTAGTTCGGCAGCCAATTTGCCACCATG
>CACXHB010000103.1 GCA_902767315.1 uncultured Eubacteriales bacterium | reverse complement strand
CTCAGCAGAAGAATCCCCGATAACCGCCGTAACCGCAGCAGCAGTTGCACAGCAGGTTCAACGCGCAGATCCACGCGCAGGGGCTGGAGCAGGTGGTCAGGGGAATGCCGCCGAAATCCGCGCCGGCCCGGCGGTAATTCTGAGAAGTGCCCTCCAGATTGGCCACCAGCTGGGCGTATTCGTAATTGTCCGGCTCCATCTGGGCCGCCTGCCGGGCATAACTCACCGCGGCGGTGCGGTTGCCCAGACCGATGTTGGCCCGGGCGGAGAGATAGAACCATTCCGCCGAACGATCGGTCATCTTCTGCAAAAGGCTGTTGGCCTCCTGATAATGGCCGGTATTGATGTAGCTGCGGGCCGCCCGAAGCTCCGGCGAGGCGCTCTGGCTGTAGCTGCTCTGCCGATAGCCGCCGAAGCCGAAGTCTCCAAAGCCGAAATCGCCGAACCCGAAGCCGCCGTATCCCGGGCCCTGCCCGGATTGTTGGCGCTGGCCGTAATAGGAACCGCCCTGCTGCTGGCTCTGCTGGCCGCCGGGGCGATACGTGCCGCCGCTGCGGCGAATTTTCAGCGCTTCGGAATAGGCCTCGTTGATCTCTTTCATTTTCGCTTCCGAATCCGCCGATCCGCCGTTGACGTCCGGGTGATATTTCTTGGCCAGCTTGCGATAGGCGGATTTGATTTCGTCCTCGGTGGCGTTGGACGAAACGCCCAATACGCTGAAGGGATCCCTGCTCATTTCTGTTTCCCCTTTTCCTTCCTGCTTTGGATGTATGCGTATTTGGTCCATACGCCGGAATAAAGTATGTTGCGCATCAGCCCCGCGTCCCGCAGAATGGGCAGCATCTCGAAGACCTCGCTGCATTCGGCGATGTGCATGGTCAGCGCGTCCAGACAGCGGTCTTCATAGTCCGGCGCGTCCGCAATGGGCTTCAGCGGGTTGTAGGAGCCCTTTTTCAAATCCCGGGGCAGATCGTCGTATGCGTCCATCAGGTAAATGAATCGCCCCAGAGCCGCGCCCATGCGGGTCAGCGGCGCTTTCCATTCATCCTCCCGCCAGGCGAACAATTCGCCGATGAGTTCGCCGGTGAGGTTGGTGGGGGCGTCAATGTCGCCGTCGGGGCCCTTTTTCTCCAGATCGGAAAGGGCCGCGATCATGTCGGCAATGAATTCGCATTTTTCCGGATACCGGGCCTTCACCCGCTGATACCCCCGGCGCACCAGCCCCGCCTCCGCCAGAGACAGGGGCTTTTTCTCGTCCCGCCAGTCGTCCATGCACAGGTGGTAGGCCAGCATGACGTTCATGTCCGCGGCGTAATCCGTGGCCTCGGTGGCCACCCAGTCGTGCTTCTTCAGGGGATGGGCCACGCAGATTTCCCGGCCCGACTGCTCCTCCGGCTCGTAAAGGCCGCTGAGCACCATGGCCAGAAAGGTCATGTCGTTGGAAAGGGTCAGCGTCCCGGTGAGCCCGTGGCGTTTGCGCAGGGCGCGGCATAATCCGCAATAATACGCTCGAAATCGCGCCTCATTTTCCGGGGAAAGGGTTTCCCGGTTTACGTTTACATATCCAAACATGGCTTCCTCCCTTGGCAGGATAGCATTCTGAGGGGGCGTTTGTCAACGCGCCTTTGTAAAAACGCAACTACGCGGCGCATTATTTGGTAAATTTGGTGTCGTACGCGCCGTCGGCCTTGTCCGCGTAGTTCAGCATTTCTTCCAGCCGGTCGCAGGCGTCCTTCAACTTGGCGGGGTTTTTGCCGTCCTTCAGCTTTTTGACTTCCTTCAGGGGCTTTTCGATGCGCCCGGCGTCTTCCCGGGAAAGCTTCCCCGCCAGGCTTTCGCCCCGGAAAATCAGCGCATCCGCCCGGTCCCGCAGGGCGGAATCCGCCTTGCGCCGCTTGTCCTCCAGCAGATACTGGGCGGCCTCCCGCTGAGCCCGCTCCACGTCCTCCGGGGACATGTTGCCGGAATTGGTGATGACGATCTGCTGCCGGTTTCCCGTGTCCAGATCCTTGGCGGACACGTTGACGATGCCGTTGGAATCGATGGCGAAGGTCACTTCAATCTGAGGCTTGCCCCGCATGGAGCGGCGAATGCCCTCCAGTCGGAAGCGGCCCAGGGTGCGGTTGCGGCTGGCCATTTCGCTTTCACCCTGCAATACGTGAATCTCCACCGCCGTCTGGAAACTGGAAGCAGTGGTGAAAATCTGGCTTTTTTCCACCGGCAGGGTGGTGTTGCGGTCGATGAGTTTGGCAAATACGTTGCCCACCGTCTCCACGCCCAGACTCATGGGGGTTACGTCCAACAGCACCAGGCTTTTCACGTCGCCGGTCATAACGCCCCCCTGAATGGCCGCGCCCATGGCCACGCATTCGTCGGGGTTCACGCCCTTGAAGGGCTCCTTGCCCAGAAAGCGCTTTACCGCCTCCTGCACGGCGGGAATCCGGGAAGAGCCGCCCACCATCAGTACCTTGGAAATCTGCGCCGCCGTCAGTCCGGAATCCTTCAGCGCCTGCTGCAGGGGGCCCATGGTGGAATCCACCAGATACCGGGTCATTTCGTCGAATTTCGCCCGGGTCAGGGTGATTTCCATGTGCTTGGGGCCGGAAGCGTCCATGGTGAGGAAGGGCAGGTTCACCGTGGTGGTCATCAGCCCCGAAAGCTCGATCTTGGCCTTTTCAGCCGCTTCCCGCACCCGCTGCATGGCCACCGCGTCTCCCGTCAGGTCGATGCCGGTGGAAGCCCGGAAGTGGTCCACCAGATAATCCGTGACGCACTGGTCGAAATCGTCGCCGCCCAGGTGATTGTTCCCCGCCGTGGCCAGCACTTCCACCACGTCCGCGGAAATGTCCAGAATGGAAACGTCGAAGGTGCCGCCGCCCAGGTCGTATACCATGATCTTCTGGGGGGCTTCCTTGTCGATGCCGTAGGCCAGGGCCGCGGCGGTGGGCTCGTTAATGATGCGCTTCACGTTCAGCCCGGCGATGGTGCCCGCGTCCTTGGTGGCCTGGCGCTGAGCGTCGGTGAAGTAGGCCGGCACGGTGATCACCGCGTCGGTGACAGTTTCGCCCAGAAACGCCTCCGCGTCGGTCTTCAGCTTTTGCAGGATCATGGCGCTGATTTCCTGGGGCGTGTAGGATTTGCCGTCGATCTGCACCCGGTAATCGGAGCCCATCTGCCGCTTGATGGAGCTGACGGTGCGGGCAGAATTGGTGATGGCCTGGCGTTTGGCCACCTGGCCCACCATGCGCTCGCCATTTTTGGAAAAGGCCACGACGGAAGGCGTGGTGCGGCTGCCGTCGGAAGAGACGATGACCGTGGGCTCTCCGCCCTCGATATATGCTACGCACGAATTGGTAGTGCCCAAGTCGATGCCGATGGTTTTAGACATGGTTTTTTGCCTCCGGGTTGGATTGGTTCCCCCTGGGAACTGGTTTCACTGTACACCCATTGTGTGAACCGAATATAAATTGGCCTGGGCGTTCACAATTTGTTTACTGCCGGTTCGTAAATTCCGGATAGCCCAGGGCCTTCATCAGCCCCGCGCAGCCCAGGTAGATGTCCTCATAGGCCCGATCGAAGGCGTAAGTATACCAGGGATCGGCCACGTCTCCCGCCTGGCCGGCGTATTCCAGCAGCTTGTGCACCTTGCCCTCCGGGTCGCCTCCCAGCAGCCGGAGAAGGTTTCGCACGTTTTGGCTGTCCATGCACAAAAGCAGGTCGTATTCCTGATAATCCCGCCGGGTCACCTGCCGGGCCCAATGGGGGAGGCAGGGAATGCCCCGACGCTTTAATTCCGTCCGGGCGGGGGGATACACGCCGTTGCCGATTTCCTCGGTGCTGGTGGCGGCGGAATCGATTTGCAGATTCGCCCCCGCCTGCCGGGCCATGTCTCGCAGAATCATTTCCGCCATGGGGGAGCGGCAGATATTGCCGTGGCAGATAAAAAGAACGCGGGGCGTAGAAACAGAATCCGGATTCATGGATTTTTCCTCCTGTAGATTGCAATTTTTCGCAGGGGTATGTACGTAGCCTGTCCCGTTTATTTTACCATATTCCATCACGCCTGCGCCACAAAAAATACGCCTGCCCCGGGAAGGGGACAGGCGCGGGAAAATACGTCAGTCGGCGCTGCGGAAGAACAGCTGTTCCAGGACGAAGGCTTCCGCGCAGGCATTGACGGTGTCGTTGGGCACATTGCCGATGTCGGAGTTGACCACCAGGCACTGGCAGACGTTGGTGATGGGAATCAGGCACCAGTAGTTTTCGGCGTTCATCTTCCGCAGGGTGGGGATGACCACGTTCACGGCTTCGTCGGGAGTGCCGGTGAACCAGGTGTCATACACCTCGTAGAAGGCCTTGACTTCGGGGGTGGGCTCCAGGCCGGAGGTAGCGTTGCCGCTGAGGCCGCCGGTGGCGTACCAGTTCTCATACAGGGGCGCCCAACGATCGATGAGGAAGTCGCCCATGTGCCACAGTTCGCCTTCATGGATCCATACCATGTTCATGGGCAGCTCGTTGGCAGCAACTTTGGTGCCCAGCAGGGTCGCGTCGATGGTCTGAACGTCGCAGTGCAGGCCGATTTCGCTCCAATAGGCTACCAGCAGCTCGGAAACGGGCACCAGGTCGGTGGCTTCGCCGGTGTTGTAGATGGACCACTGGAACTTCAGGCCGGAGGGCGTCTCGCGATAGCCGTCGCCGTCGATGTCCTTCATGCCCATGTCGTCCAGCAGCTGGTTGGCGTAATCGGGATCATAGGTGGCGCCGGAGTACTCGGTGTTGACTTCGGCATAGCCGTAGTACACGCTGTCCACGATCTCTTCCGCGTCGATGGCGTAGGCCAGAGCCTTACGGAACTCCAGAACGGTGGCAACTTCCTGCCAGGCCTTGGAGTCGTTGTCATCCTTCACGGTGCCGTCGGCGTTGAGGCCGTAGTTGATGTTGATGACAGCGTCGGTGGGGGTGGTGTGCATGGTGCGGATATAAGCGGTGAAGCCGCCCTTTTCCTCATTTTCCTTGTACAGAGACACGTTGTCCAGGGTGGCAGCAATGCGCATGAAGTCGCATTCGCCGGCAACGACCTTCATCTGAACCATCTGAGTATCTTCCACCAGGGTGGAGGTGATGGTGTCGATGTAGGGCAGCTGGTTGCCTTCTGCGTCCACCTTATGATAGTAGGGGTTGCGCTCCCACTTCATGATGCCGTTGTCGCTGGAAACCATGACCCAGGGATACAGCACGGGGAAGTTGGTGTCGATGAGGCCTTCGTAGGTGACGCTGGTCAGCGCGGCGGAGGGGTTGGTCAATTCCCAGTTGGTCATGTCGATGGAATTGAACACGTAGGTCCACACGTTGTCGGCCTTCACGTCGTCATAGCCCAGCACGGTGGCGAAGGGCTGCATGAACTCGTAATAAGCGTCCAGAGAGCCGTGGCATTCCTCGGCGAAATCCTTGTGGAACTGCTTGAGGTAATGGGCGGGCTTGAGGATGTCGCAGTAGCCGGCCCAGCCCTTGATGGACATATAGACCGGGAAGCCGCCGAAGGCGGAGGAGAAGGTAATGGTGAAGGTTTCATCGTCCACCACTTCGAAGACCATGGGGTCGCCCTGGGCGGAACCGCCGGCCCGGAAGTTGGCGGGGATGATGGTGGTGAGCTCCTCGTTGAAAATAAAGTTTTCAACGGCGAAGCGATAGTCTTCCATGGTCACCTCTTCGCCGTCAGACCACTTCAGGCCCTTGCGAATTTTGAAGGTGAAAACGGTGTTGTCTTCGCTGACGGTGTAATCTTCCACCAGGTTGGGGGTGATTTCCTCGCTGTTGGAATCCACCATGTTCAGGATGTTCTCGGTCAGGCCGATGAACACGTCGCCGTCCCAGTTGACGGAACTGGTCACGGTGCGCAGATCGCCGCCGTAGGCGCCGATTTCATAATCCAGCGCTTCGGGAGAGGATTCGTTCACCAGCTTGGGGTTGTTGGGCAGACGCTCTTCCACGGGGGGAAGCTCGCCGGACTCCACCTTGGCGTCCAGCATGGGGGCCTGGTGGTAGTCGCCTTCCGCCAGGGAGGGAGCGCAGCACAGGGCCAGCAGCATCAGTGCCAGCAGCACAGACAGGCTCTTTTTCATGGGGATGGTTCCTCCTTTTTTTATATAACGCCTTTTGAGCGTTTTATTTTACGCGTGAAAGGTGTGGAAGCCGGCGGAGACCCGGTGCTCCCTGCCGCCAAAGCGCACCAGCGCCGTGCAGCCGAAGGGCACCGTGACCTGCAGATGGATTCCGCCATACCGGCGTACCCAGCGGACGTTGACCTCGCCCTTGCAGGTGTCCACCACGGCCTGGGCAAACTGCAGCTTTTCCGGCATTACCGGCGCGACTTCGAATTCCGTCCAGCCGGGGGTCAGGGGCCTTACGCCGGCCAGGCAGGCGTAGAACCAGTAGTCCACCGCGCCGTACATGGGATGGTTGTGGGAATTCATGGTGGCGTCGGTCATCAATTCGAACCGCTCCCAAATGGTGGTGGCCTCCTGCTGAATCATAAAGCCGTAGGAGGGGCAGGTTTCCTTTTCCAGGAGGGCGAGCGCTTCGTTTTCATAGCCGTATTTGGCCAGCATGTCCAGCAGATACCGGGTGCACAGGTTGCCGGTGGTGAAGTCGTAATTGCGGTTCACCAGATCGTCCCGCATTACCTGAGCGGCCTTCTTGCAGTCCGCAGGGGGCAGAATGCCCAGCCACAGGGAGAAGGCCTGGCAGGCCTGGGAACCGGTGGCCATGCGGCAGGTTTCGGGGTCGTACCACTTTTTCAGCATGGCTTCCCGAATGGTCTGCGCCAGATCCAGATAATACTGCTTCTTTTCCGGCAGATTCAGCCAGCCGGCGAAGCGGGAGAGCAGCACGCAGTTATAATAGGAATAGCCCGTGGACATGAACTCGCCGGGGGTGACCGCGGAAACCGTGCCGGGCGCGCCGTTTTCCGGATTCACGCAGGCGTACAGAGGACCGGCCCAGTCGCCATAGTAGCTGTAGTTCACGATATGATCGGTGCTGTTCTTCAACAGGCAGGCTTCCCAGGCCTCATAAGCGGCGAATGCGTCGGCAATGACCTTCCGATTGCCCTTATGCATCATGGATTCATAGCCCGCCACCAGGAAGGAGGAGCACACCGGATCCGCCGGAATGCCGCCGAAGATGAAAGGTGCGGTGCAGCCGATGGCCCCTTCCGCGGTCTGCATGTCCATCAGATCCCGAACGATCTTGGGGAACATTCTGCCGATATCGAAATTATAGGGCGTCGCCTCGAAGCGGACAGTGGCGTCGTTCATCCAGCCCTGACG
>CACXHB010000102.1 GCA_902767315.1 uncultured Eubacteriales bacterium | reverse complement strand
CGCAACCGATATTCCTCAGTAGCTCAATGGCAGAGCGTTCGGCTGTTAACCGAAATGTTGTAGGTTCGAGCCCTACCTGGGGAGCCACTGGTGCTCAGACGTTGTTTCAATGTCTGGGCGTTTTTTTGTGTACAGAATAGGGTTCTTTGTCAAATGTAGGGGTGAGCACATGAGACAAGTAGAATCCTGGCCCTGAAGGTGCTGAAGCTTCTGAAACCGAAGGAGAGGCGTTTGCAGGCTTCCAGCCAGAAATCCATTACGTGTTCGGCTTCATTGCGTCTGGGCGCTGCCATGAAGTCGAACACGCCTCCTTGAGGGCATACGCCTGCAAGAGCCGATCGGAAAAGCGGAGCATCACGTCCACGGCGGCGCGGTCTTCCCTGCAGGGCTTCCGTGCAATATCGCACCACGTGAAAGCGGTCGATGATGATTTTTGCGTTCGGAAGGAACACTTTCGCCGCGTCCCGGAAGCCGCGGTTCATGTCCGTGACGACGTATTTCACCTTGTCGCGATTGGGAAACGAGCGCAGGCAATCCTGAATCGTCTCCACGGTTCGCGACGGCAAAATATCGAAAACGCGGCGGCCCAGCGGGCCGGTGACGATGCACTGGAAGCGCTCGCCGCCCGCATTGCCCTTGAATTCGTCGAAGGAAGCGGCTTCGAAACGGGCGCCATCTTCAGCACCCGCTGCACGCCGCTCTAAGGCATACCGGATATATACACCTAACGGGAACTGCGTTTATATCCTTTTTGGAATCGAAATATGCTTCCTGTCGAAAAACATGCAGTATTCAGACAGTTCTTCCACTACTTTAGATTAAGAGTATACATTGATATGCGGTCAAATATGTTGACTTGATTGTTAAGCGCATGGTATTATGTTAATAAATAGAAAATGACGCGCATTTCTGTTCCGGTTTTATTATGACAGACGCAAAAGGAGAGGGATGTATGCGGAAAAGGAAGTTCCATACGACTGGACAGAACATGCTGTTTCTGCTTGCGGCAGTCTGGAAATATCAGCGAAGGCTGATACCGAATGCGATTGTGTATGCCATTGTAAAGGCGGTGGAAAGCTTCGCTTTGCTTTATTTTCCAAAGTGGATCCTGGATGTATTGCTTGGCAGGCTCTCGACTGATCTGCTGATTTGGCTGTTTCTGGGATTTGCGGCTGTTGGGATCCTGCCGTTCTTTTCGCGGATGCTGTACAATAAGGGGTTCGCCATGATCATTCAGCTGCGCTTTATTTTGCTTGAATCCCATCAGTCTGCCTGTCTTTCGGTGGATTATGAGAAGATGGAGGCTGAGGATTTCGAGAATCGTGTATACAGCGCAATGCGCGGCGTTATGAACAACACAACCGGCGCGGAGGGCGTGCTCCACCGCCTGTATGAGTGGCCGGGATATCTTGCCGCGCTTGTTGTGAGCATATATGCGCTTATGCAGGCCAATGTTGTTCTGTGCCTTGCTGCTTTGGTCGTTACAACAGTAAACTATGCCTTGGGACAGCGTGCCGCGGCGCGCAAGGGCAAAAGCCAGAAACAATTGTCGGACACAGAGCGCAAGACGCGATACTATTCAAACATCATGAAAGACAGGGAAACCGCAAAAGAAGTTCGCCTGCCATTGGTACGCGCATTTTGTTTGAACGTTATGATGAATTGCGCGCTCAGCTGGCAGGGCTAAAGCGCCGGCAGGGTACCATCGACCTGAACGCCGATCTGGTAAGCGATGTGATCGACGCCATAAAAACGGCCCTGGTTTATGGGTATCTGGCAATGAATGTGTACTTTCAGCACATCACGCTCTCTGCAATGACAATTAGTATCGGCGCGATGGAGGAACTGAGTGGGATCATCAGCGCGTTGCTCAAGGATCAGCGCTTTATAAAGGATCAGGATCACAGCATCAGCGAATTTCGAAATTTTGTGGAAGAAAATGATCGGGCCATGGCTCAGGCTGAGGGCGGCACGCCCATCCATCGTATTGAGACCATCGAATTTAATCATGTGTATTATAAATATGCCAACGCCACCGAGTATGCCCTGAAGGATGTTTGCGTGACCATCAACAGGGGACAGCAGCTGGCGATTGTGGGCGAAAACGGCGCTGGGAAAACCACGTTCATTAAGCTGTTGTTGGGGCTGTATACGCCAGGTTCCGGAGTGATTCTGGTCAATGGCGAACCGTTGGGCAGCATCAGACGCGACGATTACCGGCGGAACATCTCCGCGCTGTTTCAGGACTTCCATATCCTTGCGTTCTCCGTTGCCGAAAACATTGCGCTTTCGGAGCACGATATAGACGCAAGCCGCGCCAGGGACGCCTTGCAGAAGGTTGGCATGCTGGAACGGGTGGACGCTCTTCCCAAAGGGATTGACACGGCGGTTACCCACAAAATCGAAGATGGCGGCGTGGAAATGTCCGGCGGCGAAGCGCAGCGACTGGCGTTGAGCCGCGCACTGTATCGCCATGCGGATATGTATGTGCTGGACGAGCCGTCGGCGGCGCTGGACCCTGTCGCTGAGAGCAATATGTACGACATGATCGCAAACTCCATGGCTCAGAACACGACGATATTTGTTTCCCATCGACTGGCATCGACGCGGTTCTGCGACGAGATCCTGTTTTTTGACAAGGGCGTCATTGCGCAGCGAGGGACGCACGAAGCGCTTATGCGCCGGCGCGGTGGATATGCCGCGCTGTACGAAGCGCAGGCGAATTTCTATCGTTCCTAGATCCGGCTCAGGAGGAAGCATGCAATGAAAATGAAAACGCGCGAACCGCTTCAATCGATGCGCAAAACCACTGATTATTTCATCGTAAAAAAGATATTCGACCTGGAGCCGAAACTGCCGGCGGTGATCGGGATCCAGGCGCTGGCAGATGCGGTTATGCCGTTTGTGTCAGTGATATTGCTGAAAGAGATAATCGATGCGCTGGCCGGGCGGCAGACAATCTCCAGGCTGGGCCTGTATTTGGGAATATTATTGGGAGCTGGCGCGGCAGCGGTGCTTGTCAAAAGATGGATCGGCGGGCGGGTGCTCCAAAGGAATCTCTCGTTCAGCGACCGTCTGGAGCGATACCTGACGACGCTGTCGGTCGATGGACGGTACGATTTGTCAGACAGCGATGAATACCTCAAAATGATGGATCGCGCATACCGTCCCATCAAGAATCAGGGAGCGCTGACGGGTTACATGAACAGCGCGGCAGCACTGATAAAGTCGACGGTAATGATACTCTCCATGACCGCGATTATCGCCTCCTCAAATGTCGTTCTTGTTGCGCTTATCGTTGCGCTGGCGGCTGTTTTGCGGATACTGCAAAAGCGGAAGCTGAAGGTCGAGTTGAAGTACGAAGAAGAGCTGACGGTTATCGACCGACGCTATGAGTACTACGACAAACTGATCTGTGACATGAGCTTTGGCAAGGAAGTGCGGCTCTATGGCATGTACGACTATATCATGGGAAAAATTCGCACAGACAACCAGAAGACATTGGGACATACGTTTGCGCTGCTGTACAATGGATACGGAAAGGTGGACGGCGTCTGCCGGGCGGTCAAGTATTTGGAACAGGTGTTGATCTGCGGGCTGCTGGTAGTACCCGCCATGAAAGGATGGATCAGTATCGGCACATACAGCGCGGCGGTGGCTGCCTCCATCAGCCTTTCTGCCGCCCTCAATGAGATCATCGATCATTACTTTCAAAATCGCAAGTACGCGGGATATCTCACTGGGCTTCGCGATTATTGCCAATATGTAGAAAGCGGTTTGTCCGGCGAAAAGCAGGGCGCGGCGGACTTTTCGCTGCCAATTGAGCTGAAGAACGTCAGCTTTCATTACCCGGCCAACGAGACTTGGGCGCTGAAGGGAATCTCACTTTCGCTGCAGAAGGGCAAAAAGTATGCCATAGTCGGCGAAAACGGCGCGGGAAAGACCACGCTTTTGAATCTCATCCTGGGATTGTACTTACCCGCCAGCGGCATGATAACGGCGAACGGGATAGAAATACAGGGCACCGACGTCATCAGGCGTGCCTGCGTGCCAATGTATCAAAAAACCAATCTCTTTCCGTGCTCGCTGCGGGACAATATATTGCTTGGCAGATACTATGCAGAAGATAAAATGAGGGAAGTAATCAGCTGGAGCGGTATGGATGCTGTCGTTGCGGGGGATGTGCGCGGTATGGACGCACTGCTGTGCCGTGATTTTGACGAGCATGCACGGGATTTGTCAGGCGGCGAGCGGCAGAAGCTGGGCATTGCGCGCACGATATATGAAAGTCATGACGTGCTCATTCTGGATGAGCCTACGTCGGCTATGGATTCGGTTACGGAGATGCATGTGTACGCGGATTTGGATCAGGTGGCAAAAGATCGCTGCGTACTGATTGTGTCTCATCGAATGTCCTGCTGCAGATTCTGCGACGAGGTTATTGTAATGCGGAACGGACGCATTGCGGGACAGGGGACGCATGCGCAGCTGCTGCAAAGCAACGATGCGTATAAACGGCTCTGGCATGCCCAGGCCGCGCGATACGCGTGACAGGAGGAATCGGGTCATGAAAATTCTGATACGGGCGCTCAAGCCGTTTCGGCTGCTGCTGCCGGCGCTGCTGGGGGCGACGTTCTGCTGCGCGGCCGGGGCGTTGGTTCGGATATGGTATGCGCAAAGCGTGAGCGACTTTATCGACGGAGCCATGAACGGTTCTGTTTCGGTGAATGCCCTTGCGTGGGCGGCGGGGCTGCTGGCTGCGTTTTCTGCGCTGCAATATCTGGGGGAATACGGATATGAACGCGTATTTTTGCGGGGCGGCGATATGCTGAACCGGATAAACTGTGAAGCGGCGGCGGGAATGTCGCTGGAGAATCGACTGACGCCGGGCGATATGCTCAACCGCATGAACGCGGACAGCGCGGATTTTCAGAGCGCCGTCGGTTCGCTGATTCAGGGCAGCCTCAAAACGCTGGTGACGACGGCCATTGCGTTTGTGAGTTTATGCGCGATTTGTGCGCCGCTGGCGGTGATCGCGGCCGTCGTGCCCGTGGCGTACAATCTGGCGGTGCTGAAGGCGTCGAACGGGTGCCAGGAGCAGCAGGACGAGGAACGTGCGCGGCTCAAGCAGCTCGCTTCGTTTGTGGAGGACAAGGTCAGCGGGCGGCATGATATCCGTCTGCTGGGAATGGCGGAGGCGGTATGCCGCCGCCACGAAGGACTGCTTGACGGCTGGAACGGCGTGCGCCGCCAAATCAGCCTGTTCTGGTCCATGGTGGGGACCTTCGATAACCTGCTGTACGTCGGCTATCGGGTGCTGCTGGTGCTGCTGGGCGCGGTGTTTGCGCGCCGCGGCCGGATGCGCATCAGCGATTTGTTTGTGTTTTTGTCCATGGCGGATACTTTTATGAATTTCATCTGGGATTTTCAGGCGGAAGCGTATCAGAATGCCATTGCGGCGGCCCGGAAGCTGCTGGAGCTCTGGTCCTGCCCGCAGGAGCGCACCAACGGCGCGGTGCTTCAATGGCAGGAGGACGCGCCTGTCGAAGCGCGGGACGTTCGCTATGCTTACGACGGCCAGAGAATGGCGCTGGATGGACTGACGCTAAACATTGAAGCCGGTCGGCACACCTGCATAACCGGGGAAAGCGGCTGCGGCAAGACCACACTGGCGCGGCTGATCTGTGGATTTTTGCAGGCGCAGGGCGGCAGCCTGTCCGTTGGCGGCGCGGACATCGCCCAATGGAATCTGGCCGCGCTCCGGGAGCACATGGCCTATATGCAGCAGGAAACCGGGCTGATACGGGGAAATATGGCGGAAAACATCGCCTGGAAACCCGCGGCGGACATAACCGCCGAGGATAAGCGGCGCATCGGCGAAATTCTGCGCTTTGTGGGGCTGAGTTCTCTTTCCGTCGACGCGGCCTATGACCGACTGGAGCAGCTTTCGATGGGCGAAAAGCAGCGCGTCGGCTTTGCCCGATGCCTGTTTCAGGACGCGAAGCTGTGGATACTGGACGAGCCGACAAGCGCGCTGGACGAGGAGAATGAGCGGGCGCTTCTGGAATTGATGGGCTGCTGCGTACAGGGCGGCGTGACGCTGGTGAGCGTCAGTCACCGGGCGGCGGTGATGGCGTGCGCGGATCGGCTCATTCGGCTGGAAAGGATGGAGGATTCCATATGACATACCTGAAAACGGTCCGGGACACGATGCGGGTGTGGCGCGGATTGTTTGTGAAAAGCCGCGAGCTGCGCGGCCGCGTGACGGTTATGCAGCTGTTGGCGGCGACCCAGGACATGGCCTATACGCTGATCGTGGCCCGGGCCTTTGAGGGCGTGATCGACGCGGTTACATCGGGAAGCGCGAATCTGGCGAGGGTGATGGCCGCCTATGTGGCGCTGAGCCTGCTGGTCGTCCTCCTATGGGGTTTTGGCGCCAACTATCTGAGCAATCGCATACAGGATGGGGTTCAGGCGAAGTTTCGGGGCACGATGCTGCAAAGTGCGCTGACGGCGGACGCGTTGGAGGAAGGCGACTGGATGAAGCGCTACTCGGCGGACAATAAAAAGGCGGCGCAGTTTCTGGCCCGGGCGGTGGCCTCCCAGGCGGTCAGTCCGGTGCTGGGCGGCGTCGTTTCGCTGGTCATGCTGCAACTGATTCATCCAATCCTTGCTTTGACCGCACTGCTGGTGGGCGGGATTCTGTTCATGCTGCAGGCGAAGCAGATCCACAAGGCCCAGGAGTACGCTTCCCGGCAGGCGGACCAGAACGGCGAGTTTTCGTCGGACATGTATCAGATTGCGCAGAATCTGCCGGTGCTGAGGATGTTCGCCGCCCTTCCCATGATGAAGGAGCGGGCGTATGCCCACAGCGCCGCGTCTATGGAGGCCGGCGTGAGGGGCGCACGGCTGAACATCGCGCTGACCAATCTCCAGCGCCTGTTTGGGGTACTGGGAACGTTTGCCATGGTGCTGGTGAGCTGTCTGCTGGCGCGGCAGGGAGCACTGTCCATCGGCGAACTGTTTGCCGCCATGGCCTATTGCGAGACGGTCACCTTTCTGTTTGACGGCCTGGCCCATGGGATTGGCCGTGTACAGGGCGGGAGGGCCGCGGGCGAACGGGTGCTGGCCGCGCTGGACACGGTCAAGGAGCACGCGGACAGGCGCGAAATCGATCCCGCCATTGCGCCGAACGCGGTTGAGGTTCGGGGACTGACCGTCAGCGCCTCCGGCAGCGAGATTTTGCACGGGTTGAACCTGACTCTTCGGCAGGGCGAAATACTGGCGGTCATGGGCGAAAGCGGCAGCGGCAAGACGACCCTCTGCCGTGCGCTGGCGGGGGACGTATCGTTTACGGGCAGTGTGCGTCTGGCCAGCGACCGTCTTACTTATGTCACCGGCGACAGCCGCCTTTTTGAGGGAACGCTGCGGGACAATATCACCTGCTTTGCGGAGAAGGCGGACGAGGAGCGGCTGAACCGCGCTGTCGAGGCGGCGCAGCTGACGAGCTTCGTTCAAACACTGGAGGGCGGGCTGAACGCGATACTGGACGTGCATGGCGACAACCTTTCCGGAGGACAGCGGATGCGCATTGCCATCGCCCGGGCGCTGTATCAGCCGGGGGACGTGTGTATCTTCGACGAGCCCACCGCGGCGCTGGATGAACGGACGGGCGATGAACTGATCCGCGCAATGCTGCGGGAGCTTCACGGGCATACCGTCGTGATCGTAACGCACGACGGGCAGATTGCCGCGCTCCTGCGTGAGAATGGAGCCGCAGCGCTCGCATTGTAGGGCAAATTGACAAAGCGCCCGCATAATTTGTGGAGGACAATATGAGGCTGATTGACATTCGCGACGCGGCGTTCGGGTGGTCGCGGCAAACGACGCTGTTTCGCGTGGCGCGGTTGTGCATCCGAAGCGGCGATAAGGTGATCCTGATCGGCCCCAACGGCAGCGGCAAGACAACGCTCTTCAAGTTGCTCACCGGCGAGGAGCGCTTTGCAGCCGGCGAAGTGTTCATGCAGCCGCGTCTGGCGGTGGCGCGGTTCGAGCAGCGTGCACTCTACAGCGGCACGGTGCGGACGCTCTTTGATTCCCTGTTTCGCGAGGTCATGGCGGTGGAGGAGGAGATTCGCGCGACGGAACGGCGGCTGGAAACCGACTGGAGCGAGCCGCTTTTGAAAAAATACGAATCGTTGCAGAGTCAGTTCGACAGTCTGGGCGGCTATCAGTATCTGGTGGACAGGGATTCCTTCATCGAGACGTTCGGCCTGAGCGACAAGCTGGAGACGCCGTTCGAATGCCTGAGCGGCGGCGAGCGGCAGTATGTGCGGCTGGCCATGACGTTGTTCGCCCAGTGCGATCTGATGCTGCTGGACGAGCCGTTCTGCTATCTGGACGCGGAGAAAAGCCGGTGGCTGTGCGCATATTTGAAGAATACGCCGCGAGCGTTTGTGCTGACCGGCCACGGCGAGAGTGTTCAGCGCGGCCTTACGGCGCAGACCATCGAGATTTCTCACGGCACGGTGCTCATGTATTCGTCGGATATAGACGCGGCCCGGCTTCAGAAATCGGTGCTGGAGCAGCGGATTGAACGGAAAAATCGGGACATCGCCAAGGAGATCGAGCAGAGAAAGCAGGAGATTGAGCGCAGACGGCGCTGGATGAAAACCGCCGAGGTCAAAAAGCCCCACGCGATTGTGGTTCGGCGCATGGAACGGGAAATCAGTCAGCTGGAAGATATGCGGCAGGCGTCGCTCTACGACGAGGACCTGGCGTATGGCTTTCATTTTCAATTTGACGAGGAGCGCTGGAACACAAACGAAGGGATTCTGGAGGCCAAACGCGTCCATGTGGGATTTGACGGACGGACGGTTCTTTCGGACGTGAGCTTCCAGATTCGTATGTACGACCACATATTTCTGCGCGGCGCGAACGGCAGCGGTAAGACCACGCTGCTCAATACCATTGCCGGAAAATTTCAGCCGGAATCCGGGGTGCTGTGGAGGAAGCCCGGACTGCGCGTGGGATACTTCGAGCAGATGTTTTCCGAGCAATACGATACGCTGACGGTCTATGAATACTGCGTGGAATTCAGAAAAATGGGGCTCAGCGAATACGACCGATGGAAAACGCGCCTGTTCCGGGAAGAAGCGGAGCTGGACGCGAAAAGGCTGTATATGCTTTCCGGCGGCGAGCGGGCGAAGGTCGAATTGATGCGGCTGATGAGCGAGCCGGTGGATCTGCTGATGCTGGATGAACCGGGCGTTGCGCTGGAGAAGGAGGCGTGCATCCAGCTGATTCAGGCGGTCAACGCCTTTTCGGGCGCGGTGATCCTGACCTCGCACGATGAGGAAGTCATCGAAAGCTACTCTGCGCACCGGTCGATTTGCGTGTAGACACCATACGTGAGAAGCTTGAAGAAAGCGAGAAGTAATCCGCAATGACAAAAATGGCTACAAATGCACCCGGCAGGGCGCATCGTCCTTTGGATCATCGTTCGCCAGATTCGCCGCTGGTGCTCAGACGTTGCTTCAATGTCTGGGCGCTTTTTTGTGTGCCGAATAAACGGTCTGGCAACTGCGAGAAAAATTTGCGCCGAAATATCGCAGACAGATAATCTACAGGCAGTTACAACATGTTGGCAGTGATCCCGCCCCATTTGAGCGTGGCGGCGTTTATGGGGCATCTGAAGAGCAAAAGTAGTCTGATGATATTTGATCGACATGCAGACCTGAAGTATAAGAATGGAAATCGGCACTTCTGGTGCAGAGGATATTACGTAGATACGGTAGGAAAGTATGAAGGTGCGATAAAAGAATACATCAAGAATCAGCTACAGGACGATAGAATGAACGACCAGATCAGCATGAAAGAGTTGATCGACCCGTTTACGGGGAAACAGAACTCTGGATGTTGAATACAAATTGACAGAAATAATTGGGCTATATATAATATAAGAAAAGATGGGGCGAATAAATTGTAATATTGCGTGCGCGGGGGGAATGGGAATGTTTCGAAAGTTATTTAGCGCCATAGGGGAAATACGCAAGTACTTCATTGCGCGCTGTCTGGCGATGTTCCCCAAGGTACTGCTGCAGCTGATGGCTGGATATCTGGTGGGGCGCATTGCAGGCGTCATGATAGAACAGGCGCTTGGGGAACTGCCCCGGCTGCTGTGCGTATCCCTTGCCGTGGCGCTGGGTCAGGCGGCTGCCGCATGGGGAGCGAAAATGCTGAAGACCATTGTCGCAGACGGCGCCGCCGGCAGACTGCGTGTTCGCACGATGGAGGCACTGTATCGCTGCGATGTGCGGGCCCTGGAAAAACTGCGCTCGGGCGATCTGCTCACGCGCATGCAAAGCAGCGTAGAAGTGACTGCCCAGGCTTTTGGGGAATTGTGGCCGGAAATCTTTGGGCATTTGCTGGAATTTGGAATCATCGGCGGCTATCTGTTTTCCATCAACGCGGGGCTGACTTTGCTGCTGTTGGCGTTCTATCCTTTCATAATCTGGCTGCAGGCAAAAATTACGCTGCCCCTGGAAGAAAAATAGGCGCAGATGATGCAGGCCCAGGGAGAACTGGGCAGTCTGCAGCAGAGCATGTTGGTTCAGCGCGAAAACGTGCGCATTTTTGGGATCGAAAATTTCATGTATCGCCAGTACCGTTCAAAACTTCAGAAAAGTCGGGACGCATTTTTGCGTTTTGTCAAGGCATATTCGTTCCAGCTGCCCCTTGGCGGCGTGATGGGCGTTCTGCCGCAATTATTTCTGTTTGGCGGCGGTGGATGGCTGGTATCGCGAAACCGGATTTCATTGCCGGATCTGCTGAGTTATATCGTTCTGGCGGAACCCTTTTCTGCATTCCTGGTAAATATGTTCAGCTCCTTTCAATCCATGCGCAGCGCCTTTGCGGGGGCGCGGCGGTTAATGGAAATTTGGGAATTGCCAGAGGAACGAACCGGCGGCGCGGCATTCGAGATCGACGATGGTGCGGCGTTGGTATGGATTCGAAACGTCTCCTTTTCCTACGGCGCGGGAGACGCGCAGAAGGATTCCGAGCCGTCACAGCGTCCGTTTGGCCTTCGTGATATGAATCTTACCATTGGCGCAGGGGAGAAAATCGCGCTGGTGGGCCCCAGTGGCGCGGGCAAGAGCACGGTCTTAAAATTATTGGAAGGAATGTATCCGCCGGAAAGCGGTAGCATTGCCCTGGCGGGGCATGATTATGGCGAGTGGTCGCTGGATGCGCTGCGCAGACAGATTGTAATGGCGCCCCAGGATCCGGTGCTCTTTCCCGGCGATATTCTCAGCAATATTATTCTTTCGCCGGAATCGGGGATTTCGCAGGAAGCGGCCATGAAAGCCGCGGAACTGGCGGAAATCGGGGACCTGGCCCGGGAAAATCGCAGCATAGGCCAGGGCGCACGGGAATTGTCCCAGGGGCAGCGGCAAAGAATCGGGCTGGCCCGGGCCTTTGCCCGCGGGGCGCGGCTGATGCTGTTAGACGAACCGTTTTCCGCAATCGAAAGCGACGTGGCGGAGAAATTGCAGGCCCGAGTTCTCGCCTGCGACGCGGCGGTGGTACAGGTGACCCATCGTCTGGCCGGGATGGAGCGCTTTGACAGAATCTGCGTGATGCAGGAAGGGCGCGTGATCGACGCGGGCACCCACGCGGAATTGCTGGCCAGATCGGAGCTGTATAGAAGGCTGATTGACGCGGGGGAGGCGAAATAGATGAGAAAAACTCTGAAGATTTTTTCGGACGTGTTTCAGATTACCGTCCGCATGTTTTCCTTCCTTGACCTGCGAGACCGGGTCTTCTATGTGTTTGCGTTTCTGTGCTATGTTGTGCAGAATTTCTTTGCCAATTATCTGGTGGCAAACTGCACACGAAATCTGCTGAACGCATTGCTTTACGGGGGAAACGCGCTGGTTCCGGTGGCGACGTTTGCCGTGCAGTTTTCCATATTTGCCGCTTCCCTGGGGTTCGGATTTTATGGCATGCAGTATATCTCCGCCCAGAGCACAATGAAGCTGCGGGAGGCGATGATGCGCGCCTGTTACGGGGCGCAGATGGGCGCGGCGGGGGCCTTCGACCACACGGCGCAGATTCAGTCGAGGCTGGATGAGGACGCGGGAACGGCCGACAATTTGATCAGCTTTGGCCTGAGCAACTGGTTTTTACCCTATGTAGCGGGAATTGGCGTATTGATCGTGTTCATCCGGCTGGATCCCATTTTGCTGATTCCCCTTACGGCAGGCGGGGTGATAGAGCTGCTGGTGCATCTGAAAATGGCGCCGGAAGTGCAGAACAGAGCGGCCCGGGCGGCTCAGGCCCAGGCGGACATGCTGGAGGAATTTGCCGACCAGTACAACGGCTTGGAGATTGTGAAAAACTACGGGCTATGCGGCGCGATGCTCGGCGCGTTTCGGCGCGTCTGCGGCGCACTGTTTCAGGGACGGCTGGCTCTGGCAAAACTGGAATGCAGACAGGGCGCGGTCAGGGATATTTCCAGATGGCTGGGCTATACGGGCACGCTGCTGCTGGGATGCGCCATGCTGAAAATCAAATCCTTCTCCCTGCCGGATCTGGTGTTTGCCGCGCAGCTGGCATGCGTGCTGCAGACGACCATCAGCAACCTGGGCGCAAATCTCAACGGGGGTCAGGAATCGCTGGTAAGCGCCCGGCGGGCGTTTGAAGTGCTGGATCAACCGCAGCAGGACCGGCGGGAAGGACTGCCGGAGATGCAGCCCGCTCCCGGGGCCGCGCTGACAGTGAGCGATTTACATTTTGACTATGCCGGGCGGGAAGTGCTGCGGGGCGTGAACGCTTCGTTCGAGGCCGGGCGGTTTTACGCCATTGTCGGGCCCAGCGGCTGCGGAAAAAGCACGCTTTTGCGGGTGATGATGGGATTGTATGCGCCGTCGGCGGGAACGGTTGCCCTTGGAGATTGCCGTCAGGAGGCCCACAGCTTTCGTGCCTGGCGGAGGTATGTGCGTTTCGTGCCCCAGGAAACGGCGCTGTTTGACGCGAGCATCGGCGAAAACATTCTGCTCGGCCTGGGAGACGCGCAGGACGGGCAGCTGTCGCAGGCCCGGCAGGCGGCCAGAATGGCCCAGGTCGACGACTTCATCGAGCGCCTTCCCGATCAGTATCGAACAAACGCCGGAGAAGCCGGGAAGTTGCTTTCGGGCGGCGAACGACAGCGGATTCTCATTGCCCGGGGGCTGGTGGGCAATACCGCCGTGCTGCTGCTGGACGAACCCACGGCGTCGCTGGATGCGCTGAACGAAGCCGAAATCCTGAAAAATCTGCAAAGCATCGCTCGCAGCGGCGTACTGGTCATCATGGCGACCCATCGTGTGAGCACAATGAACGATGTGGACCAGGTTTTCAGGATGGAAGACGGCGTGCTGCTGCCCTGCGGAGCATGAGCACAGGCAGGCCGCCGCCGCGTTAATCGAAAAAAACAGCCGCCTTTCGACTTCCGCGGGAAGGAAAGGCGGCTGACGTATGGAAAAGGAGATTACGGATCGGGCGAAAGCTCCGGCTGGGGCATGGCGTTGGCGCGGCCGGTGACCTCCAGATAGAAGGCCGCGTCGGCGGCGTTCATATAGGGGCAGAGCCAGAGGGCGCCGACGCCCAGCGTCAGCCCGGAGAGCAGCCGCCAGCCGATAAAGCTCAGCTGCAGCCAGAACAGCCGCGCTTTGTTGCCCTGCATCAGGGCCTTGGAGCGGTCGATGGCCTCCCAAATGCCCATATCGGGATTTTCCGCCATCAGATAGGGCGCGAGGGCATAACGGTAGGCCGCAATGATCCCGGGAATAATCAGCAGCAGCGTCCAGAGGAAAATCAGCAGGCCGGTCATGAGCCGCAGGCCGAGGGCCTTGCCCCAGATGGAGAACCGGGAAAAGAGCGTGCGGAAGGCCGGGGCGTTTTCCCGGGTCAGCAGATCCAGATTGTATCGCTTCAGCCCCAGTTCAACCGCCCCGCCGATCACCAGCAGCACAAGGGCGATGAGACCGAAAAAGATCATTAGGGAGATAAAGAAGGGAGAGGAAACCAGCGATTCCAGCAAGTCGCGCAGAGCAGCAGCCGAGGGAAATTCACTGGATTGCCTCAGGGGCAGGCCGGAACTCGAGGGCTGGGAGAGATTGACGTTGAACCGGAAATGAAAGCCGCCGGAAGAAGTTCCGGAACTGGAGACGACCGTGCCGCCCAAAAGGGAGGCAACCAGGGTGATCCCGATGGTGAGCGCCCAAAAGCCCTTCAGGGCCTGGCGGGCGATCCAGCGGAAATGGCGCGCTCTGTACATGCGATGTTCCTCCTTTGCGTCTGCGGGGGTAACGGGGTTGTATATCTATTGTAATGCAGGATTGTTTTTTTGTAAAGGAAAGCTTGCGGGTCTTTTCCTTCCGGAAGGGGCGCGATATAATTAATGGGATTCACTGCGGGAATCTCATTTTTTGATACAAGGAAGCGTGCATATGAAAAGAATCGCGGGCTTTTTCTGGCGGGAGAAAATGCTGACGCTGTCGCTGCTGGCGGCGGCGGTGGCGCTGACGATTACGCCCTTTACCCCGGCGCGGCTGATGGAGATCGACTGGCGCACCCTGGGGAATTTGATGATGATGCTGTGCGTGTTGGAGGGCGTGAAGCAGGAAAACCTGCTGCGGCCGGTGGAGGCCCTGGCCGCCCGGCTGAAAACCATGCCGGCGCTGGCGATTTTTCTGATTTTTGGGGTGTTCTTTTCCTCGATGTTTGTGACCAACGACGTATCGCTGATTATTTTTGTGCCGCTGACGATTCAGCTTTTCCGTCAGGGAGGCAAGGAGCGCTATCTGCTGCCGGTGATTTCCATGGAGAACATCGCCGCGGTGCGAGGCTCCCTTTTAACGCCCTTCGGCAGCCCCCAGAATCTGTTTCTGTATGGGCAGCTGGAGATCAGCGCGGGGCGGTTTATACTGCATATGCTGCCGCTGTGCGTCCTGTCCGCCGGGCTGCTGGTGGGGTTTGTGTTTTTCCTGTTTCGCAAAAACGTACGCGAGCCGGCGGTCTGTTCCCCAGAGAAGGGGGCGGAACGCTCCCGGGGGAAGGCGCGCCGGCGAATTTACGGGGCGCTGTTTGCGCTGGTGATCGCGGTGATCGTGAGCCGGACCCGACTGTGGCCGGCGGCGCTGGCCGCGGTGGTGAGCGTTGTGGCGCTGACGGACCGCAGCCTGCTGAAAAAGGTGGACTACGTGCTGCTGGCCACGTTTCTGTGCTTTTTTATTTTTTCATCCTCTGTGGCGGCCCATCCCCAGATTGCGGCCCTTTTGAAGCGGGCCGTGGCGGGGCACGAATATTTCTGGTCCATCGGCCTGAGCCAGATCATTTCCAACGTGCCGGCCACCATCGTGCTGTATCCCTTTACGGAGAATGTTTCCGGGCTGATTTACGGCGCGGACACCGCGGGGCTGTGCTCCATTATCGGCTCGCTGGCTTCGGTGATCAATTACCGAATCTACGTGCGGGAATATCCGGGAGACGGGAAAAACTTCCTGCGGGTGTTCACCCTCACCAGCTGGGCCTTTTTCGTGCTGGTGGCGTTTCCCGGATACCTGCTGTGTCGCTGGCCCTTCCGTTGAGGATTATTCCCCGGAATTGTCGGGCCGCGCCGCCGCATCCTGAAGCA
This sequence comes from uncultured Eubacteriales bacterium, assembly GCA_902767315.1. Lineage (GTDB taxonomy): Bacteria > Bacillota > Clostridia > Christensenellales > Aristaeellaceae > RUG11247. The sequence continues at coordinate 18,484 of CACXHB010000102.1, read as the reverse complement.
CCTGCTGCGCACGGGTATAGACGGTGAGCATGTCTTCCCGCTGGGCCTGATAGACCCGGTCCAGGGTCAACCGCAGCCCTTCCTGCCAGGCGTTCATGTAATCGCCCAGGGCGCTGATTTTGGCATGTTCCTGGGCGATCAGCGCGGTCAGGCCGCAGATTCGGTTGACGGCCGGCGCCAGCTGCTCCACGCTTTTCCAGAACAGCTGGGAAAATTCGCCGCAATCGTCGTCAAAGAGGGGGTCGTAGGGCTGCCTGGACAGCCGGAGCAGGTCCGCGCTCAGTTTTTCCAGGTTCAGAATGGGCAGTTCTTCGTCGTCTTCCTCATCGTTTTCCTTAATCCATTCGGCCTGGGGCGGCCGCACGGCGAACAGGCCGTATTCCCCGGAAAGGGCGTACAGCCGGGGCTTTACGGATTCCACCGTTTCCCAAAGCTTCCGCCAGGGCTCCGGGGATTCTTCCGTTTTTTGCGCGGGTTCCGGGGGCATGCAGGCGAAAACCGGCCGGGGAGAAACCGGCTGGCCCAGGGCCTTTTCCATGGCGGAACAGGTCGCGTCGATGTATTCGATTTGCTGGGGAAGATCGACGATGGGAAGGTGCGGCCGGACGGGCTGTTTGGATTGCAGATATTCGCCGATTTTCGCCAGCAGTTGGTCGCAGCGACGGGCCAGTTCGGCGTTGGAAGTGCAGCGACGGGAGGAAAAATCCCACCAGGGAACGCGGATTCGGGCCCGGTCGAAATCCCTCAAATCAGGGATTTTGGCGCTCCAGGCGATCCTCAGCTCGAAGATTTCCCCCCGGGTCAATTCCCAGTATTTTTCCTGAACGGTGCGCTCGCTGTCGCTGCCGATGACGATGCGCGTGGTGGTTTCCTGCTGGGCCGGGGCCGAATCCTGATACGCTGTCCCGCAAAAGGGGCAGAATAAGATCCCTTCGCTGGAATCAAAGCCCCGGCCGCAGGCCTTGCACGAATAAAGCATTCCTTTCACACCTTTCTATTCTGGTTGAATTCGTCAGTCGAAAATCTCCATGGCCTTTTTTGCCGCGTCAAGGGGGTCCACATAAAACACCGGCTGAACGGCGGAAAGCAGATCGCCGGGCACCTGCATCAGATCGGCCATGGACTCTCTGGGCAGCAGCACCCGGTGCGCGCCGGCGTTTTTGGCCACGCGGATGACGTCCGTCACGTTGTGCACCTGGCCCATGGAGCCGGAAAGCCGGATTTCTCCCACGATGGCTGTGGCTTCGGTCACCGGGCGATCCATACAGGCGCTGCACAGGGCCACCCATTCCGCCAGGGAGACCTCCTCGCTGGGAGATTTGCTCTGAATGTCGTTGTAATACAGCAGATAATCGGAATCAAACAGTCGCATTCCGGTGACTATTTTTTTTGCGTTGCTCTGGAAATAGGCCCAGGCGGCCTTGATGCTTTCCCTCAGGGCGGAGTTCTGGCCCAGCCCCTGGGTTTCGAACTTGCCGCTGCCCCGAATCCGCCGGTTTTCCAGCCGGTAGATAGCCATGTCGCCGTCCGCCTGACAAGCGCCGATGGCAAACACGTGGCCCGCCGGCAGCTTTGTCGGGGGAACCAGGGTCTCGCTGCTCTGTTCCGGCACAGGGACCACCCATTCGGTGCCGGTGTTGTCCGTATATCCCAGGTCCGTATCCGCAAATTCCGAGCCGGCCATGAGCTTCAATTGCTCCTTGACCCGGCGGCGGCCCTCGATGGCGTATTTCAGCAGCCATTCGATTTCCTGGGAGGTGACCTGCTTATCCGGGAACAGCAGCTTCAGAAGGCCGGACATGGTTTTGCGCACGGCGATCTCGTCGCGCCTGTTGAATTTGCCGTTCAGGTGGAAATATTCGTCCAGCAGATGGGTGTAGTCCATGCGCCGCATGCTCCGGGTAAATTCCGCCAGACAGTCGGTAATGAGTCCGTATTTTTCCGTCAGAAGATCCGAGCGCATTTTGGGAATTTCCCAACCGGGCAGGTAATAATGGATGCGGTCGAAAAAGGCGCTGTCGTTGTTGAATTCCGGGGGGAAGGGGCTGAACAGGTGGGAAATTTTCAGCAGATTCTGCACCGAATCGTTGATATTGCCCACGAAGACCATGGAAGCGTCGGCGTTGATCAGGTCCCGGCCCCGGGCGAAGGAGCCGGAGGCCATGTAATCCTTCATGATCTGGATGGCGTCCTGATTGCGGAAGTGCATGCCCGCCACCTCGTCGAAGGCTACGCAGTCCCAATGGCCCACCAGACCCACCGAATGGGAGGACAGGGAATAGAAAAGATTGGAGGTGGTGGTCTGCCCGCCGCTCATCAGAATGGAATAGGGGGAAATTTCCTTATAGAGATGGCTTTTGCCGGTGCCCCGGGGGCCCAGTTCGCACAGGTTGTAGTTGTGCTCCACCAGGGGCACCATGCGCTCCAGAAAATGCAGCTTTTCCCGGTCGGTAAGCGCCTCCGGCTCCATGCCCTCGCTGCGCAGAAGCAGATCCATCCACTCCTCCGTGGAGAAATTTTCCCGCTGAGAAACGATGTCCTCCAGATTCAGGTTGGGCAATTGAATGGGCTTCAGGCTGACGATGTGGAAGGGAGAATCCGCCGGAGCGAATTTCCGCTTTTTGCGCCGGCCGTCGTCCTCGTCCTGCACCACGTCGTAGGAAATGCGGGCGATGCACCAGATGCCACCCATGAGAATCTTGGTAAATTTGACGGGATATTCGCTATCGATCACGAACTCGCCGATTTGCAGATTGGAAAATCTCGCCACATAATAATCATTGAAGGCGTCCAGATGGGCGGAAACCTTGTCAATGACCGTATAAGAGCCCCTTTCCCGAATGAGAGATTTGATTTTTTCGCTTTCCTCCGGACGCACGTAATTTTCCGCCAGAATTTTTCGAATTTTTTCGACCCCAGCGGCGATGGCGGTCTCGTCGTCTGTGGCGCAGTACATGCCCAGCAGGTATTCCAGCACGAAGGTGGGCACGTTGGCCCCGCGCTTTAACAGGGCCGTCAGATCCTTTCGAACGATTTTTCCGGGAAAGCAGTTTACAATTTTGCGATCCAGTGCATCCATAGAAGTTCCTCCTGTGAATTGAAAGTCGCGTTCAGGCGGCTGAAGGTTGGCCGGCGGCAGATTCGGCTGCTTCGGCGGGGCATAATTTTTCGAGCTACCCATCAGGGCATGGGCGGCGCCCCGGGCCAGAACGGAAGCGGCCAGATCCCCGAAACTGCCCTTTTTTGTGGAAAGGTTTTTTCTTTCCACATAAGTTTTGGTGTAAAAGCTTTTTCCGCGCCGATAAACCACCCGTTTTTTGTGAAAGGGCATGCCGGAACGCCTCCTTACAGGTCGAAATCGTTTTCGAATATCACGTCGATGCGGAAGGGGATGCGCTGGAGTTCCGCGTGGGTCTCCGCGTCCCGCAGCACCAGGGGATATTCCGCGTTTCGGTCGTAGCCGCTGCCCAGCAGCCGGAAGGCGACCCGCAGGGTGCGCAGGGTGTTGTCCTCCGCCGTCATGTCGCAGACCAGCCGGTGTTCGTCGCTGACGGGACGGCCGGACGCGTCCTCCAGCCGGGCCAGCACCGTGCGGGGCTGCACCTTTCCGCCGCAAGGTTTGGGCTGATAGAAATTCAGAGTGAAAAGATTGTTGCTGATTTTCCGGTTTTCGCCCAGCAGCTCGATTTCCGCTTTGGTAATGGCCGTAAAGCCCTTCTGCCCGGCTCGCCGGTTCTGATACCGAATCAGGGGCAGGGTCATTTCCTGCAAAGAGGCCCCGCCGTGCATGTAGCGGTCGTCGCCCCCCTGCAGCCGGAAACGCAGGCAGCCCAGGGGGAACACCGCCGTGAGATCCTCCCGGCCCAGTTCCGTCAGGGGAATCTGCAGCCCGGAAAGTTCTTCCCCCCGGCCCCGAATCACCGCGTGGCGGCGCTTGTATTCCAGAATTTCTCCGTGCAGCATTTCCTTGCCGGTTTTTTCGTATTCCGGCAGGGGAGAGCGGGTGTAGAGGAAGCCGTGATCCGCCGTGATCAGCACTGTCGCGGCGTTCAGTTCCCCCACCAGAATCCGCATCAGCTGGAGAATTTCGTCCACGGCCTGGGCGCAGGCCGCCAGCACGTCGCCGCCGCTTTCCCCGGCCCGGTCGATGGCGTTGTGATAAAGGTAAACCACCTTTTTGCCCCGCACCCATTCGCCCCGCCGGGCCTTGCCCCATTGCCGGAATTCGGCGGCATTCATGGCGACGCTTTCCGGGCAGACCGCCTGCAGAAGAGCCTCCCGATCGCCGGATTCGGTGCTCCGGCCGTCTGCGCGAATCTTCAGGCCGTCGTCCATTTCCAGCCGCCGGTGGGGCAGAAGCGCCGCCATGCCCACCCACGTTTCCCCGGGCAAAAGCCCCAGCATGCCGCCGCAGTCCGTGTTTCCGCCCAGCCTGCCGGTCATTTCCCGGGCCAGCTGCCGGGCCGTTTCGTAGCGCAGCCCGTCGGAAACGATGACGTAGACCCGGTTATCCGCCGTGGCCACGCAATCCCGATAAAAATGCTGCTGCAGGGGCACGCCCGAAAGGGAAGCAAGTCCCTCCTTCATCAGCAGCCGGGTCCAGGCCTCGTTCAGGGGATTCAGATATCCGTTTTTGTAGAGCCGTTCGGCCCCGTCCGACGCCGACTCCAGCGCGTCTTCCAGATTCAGCATCCCCAGGGAGAGGGCCCGCCGGTAAGCCACGCAGAAGGAGCGGTAATATTGATCCATCCGGAAAAGCTCCCGGCCGTAGGCGTTCCACAGCTCCCGGGCCGAGGCGAAGTGGAAGCCCTCCCGATAGGCCAGGGCGAAGCGCTGCATGTCCGCCAGCGCCGCCGCCGCGGCGTAATAGGGGGCAAAGTCCGCCGCCCAGGGCTGATCCTGTCGGGCCCGGAGCAGGGTTTCGGTTTCGTCCAGATTCAGGCGGCCTTCGGCGAAGCTGACGAGGGTATCCTCCAGCAGGATCCGGTCCGCCGCCGGGAACGCGCTTACCCGCATCAATTCCTCCCGGCTGAGCCGGCGCAGGGCCGCTTCCACCGGGAACCGGGCCTCCACCCGCAGGCACAGCTCCATCAGCCCCGGCCGGTCCGCCTGCAGAAAGTCCACGAAGAAGCCGTAGGCCTGCAGGGCGTGAGTGCCGTCCTGGGGCAGTTGGGGAAGGGACGCGTTATCCAGGGTGTTCCGCAGGGCGCTGGTCAGCAGGTGGCAGGCCAGCTCCTCCGGGTCGGCTCCGCCGCCGTAGCCGTAGCTTTCCCGGCAGGCCTGCCAGAAGGCCTCCTCCCCGCAGAATTTCGCCATGGCCTTCAGCGCCGGGTTTTCCGCCGCCGGCCCCTGGGTCAGCGTCTGGCGCACCACCCGGGCAAAGCCGTATTCCTTCGCCCCGCTGAGCACGGCGAAAATGCCCGTCTGCAGTTCCCGAACGTTGGCGTAATGGCTCCGCAGCCCCCGCAGCCGCTGGCGGCGTTCCTTGCTGCCGAAAAATGCCGAAACGGACCGGGCATATTCCCGGGTCTCCCGGCTGTTTTCCACGCCGATTTCGTCGAACACCAGCGACCAGTAATCCGCCCGGAATTCCTCGCTGTACAAAAACACGTCCAGCAGCCAGTTGTCCTGAGGCTTTTCGAAGGTCAGCGGGCAGTAAATCAGCAGATTTTCCTCCGCGTAGTCCACCTCGATCTGCCGGCGCAGCTGGAACATGCCGTCTTTTTCCATGGTCAGCACCCGGGCGTTGTCCAGCTGCAGCTCCTTCACCGTTTCGGCGAATTCCCCGGCTTCATCCCGCCACACCAGAATTCGCCGCCGGTAAAATTCCTTCAGCGGCGCACGAAATCGTGCGTTCAGCGTCTCTTTCATACTTCCTCCCCGGCAGGTTCCGCCTGCCCAGGACGGAAAAATTTGCGCAGCGTCTGCCAGAGGGCGCGGTCGCTGACCAGCGCCGGTTTTCCGCCGGCGGCCTGCAGGGCCTGGGCAATGGTCTGCGCCGCGGCGGCGAAGCCGGACACGTATACCACGGCGTAATCCGTTTCCCCGTCGGGCTCCGGCTGATAAACGCCGCCCTGACGCTCCAGCAGCGCTTTCGTCGCCGCCGCCAGATCGTCGTCAAATCCCAGAAGCGCGAAGCGCCTGTCCTTGACGGTGGAAATTTCGTCCTCGCTCATGGCCGTCGCCAGGGCGTTTCGCAGATCTTCCGGCCCCGCCGCATGGGCAAGCCGCTGACCGCCATTGAGGCCTTCCCGCTCCCGCCACTGCATTTCAATATCAAAGCACAGCCAGCGCCGATCCAGGGCGTTCATGTCCGGATCCCGGAACCGGTTTTTGAAATCACTGGGCATCTGGGGCGGATCGAGGGGGATTTCCACGGGCTTCGCGTCTTTTGCCGCGTATCCGCGAATGAATTCCATGTCCTCCCGGGCGTAAGCCTCCAGCAAATCCGCCGCCCAGTCGATGGCGTTTTTCCGGAAATAGGCCGCCAGTGCGCTGACATAGCCCTGGATGGGCGGCTGGACCAGCAGATACTGCTGCAGCAGATTTACCAGGCTGCATTTGGCCATAACGCCCACCGCATCCATCATGACGCAGCAGTTGATGTATTCATTCACCAGCGCCCGTTCCGCTCCGGAGGTTCCCTCCCGGGAGGCGTAGAAGGGTATCAGCGCCGCGGTGCCAAAGCAGGATTCGAATATCTCGTATGCATCGTACTGCTGTGCGCCGTAATTGAAAAATTCGCCGCTTTTTTGATAGTTTATTTTGCTCGCTTCGGGGACGCGCTTAAGGATCCATTTATCATAGTCCAGATCCACCGACCCATAGGCGTAAATCGCGCCGCATTTCAGCAATTCCGCCCGCCGCCGCGCCAGCTCCGGCTCGTCCGGCAGGGAGCCCGCCACCCAGTCAAAGCCGCAGCCGCCTTCGTATACGTACGGATCCCGGAAGATCGCGTCTTCTCCCTCCCGCAGGGGAAGCTGGCGCAGAATTTCCCGCGCCTTGGCCAGACTCGCCGCCGAGGCCAGCTCCGGATGGGCCGCCACGGAGACTGCCGCCAGCAGCCGCCGGGTCATGAAGCGCAGCATATAGCGAACGTGGACATAAGTGTCGCAAGGCCACTCGCCGCTGACGTATATGAACGAGTGTTTCTCCGACACCGTGCGCTCACTGACCCCCGCGGTCATCTTTTTCCCCAGCGCCGCAATCTGCTTGCGGTCCGGGTTTTTCGTAAACACATATTCCAAATCCACCGCGTTGGTGGTTTTGATCTTCAAATCGTCCGAACATGCCATCACGGAGCCCATCCGGCTGAAGGTGCTCCCGGGCAGCGGGTTTTGCTTGGCGTGGGGATAGCCGATCATGGTCAGATCTCCCGCCTGCGCCGCGTAGTTGGAGCAGTACACGTATTTCTGGTTCCCGCCCAGCCAATTGACCTGCGCGTAGGTAAGCTTTGTCTGGGGCGGCGTCATGCACCAGGAGTCTGCGACGGCCGTCTTGGCGGACTTGCCGCCGGTTTCATTCTGGGCGTAGCACAGTTGGGGGGGATTCTGCCCCGAATCCTCGCCCTCCGGGAAGACGAACAGCGCCGGCGTATCGGAAATCTCGTGGAAGATTTCGCGTGCATTGCGGATATGCATAAAAAAGATGTAAATTTCGTTATTTTCCGTCCAAACGCGCAGGGTCAGGGGCGTTTTTTCGCCCGGGCTTATCAGATCCAGATGCGCGATGCTCCAGTTGTGTTTAACTTGGTCTTTCGTGCAGGGCAGGGGCAGCTGGTTCAGCAACAGCTTCAGCCCGTCCTCCTGACAGATGCGGGCGATCATGGCCACAAAGCACAGCACCCGCCGCCGCACCTGTTCGTGGGTCAGCATCGGCGCGTCCGCCGGCGGGGTGATCTTCCTCGTACTGCGGGGAACCGTTTTCAAAATGGGATCCAGCGCGTAGCACCAGGTCTCCTCCTGCAGCGCCTGCAGGCCCTTGGTATAGACGGGCTTGGGGCTTCTCTGCGCCAGGTTGCGGGGAATGAATTTCTCAGATGAAATATAGAGATTCTCATCCTCCGGCGTTTCCCGCAGCATCGCCCGGTAATTGGCGCGAATCCTGCCCCACTTGGCCTCGATGTCGTAGGCATATTCGTTCCACAGCACGGCCAGTCCATCCTCCAGATTATATCTTACGTTGTATTCCTGGCCGTTGAATTTCATCTTTTTGGATTTCTTCCGGGGAAAGTTGAACGCCTTTTCGAACTTTTCTCCCGGCAAGAGAAACTGTTCCAGAAAATCGGGGTCGATCCTGTCAATGCGGCTGTAATCAAACATGTGTCTTCCTCCTTTGTTTTATTTTATCTTTGTCAGCATTTCGGAAAGCTTGGCGTAATTCACCTTCACGCCGTCGTCCAGATCCAGCGGCAGGCGCATGTCAGCGAAATGGTGCACCACTTCCTCATATTTGTTCACTTCTATCAGCTGCTTTTCCAATTTCTGGGCCCGGCGGGCGGCGTTCATCCGGGCGCGGCCCTGGTCGCCCTCCGCGGATTTCTGCGCGTCCTCCAGCTGAGTGCGCAGCCGTTCCTGAATTTCGTGCACATAATCCGTGCGCACCCGGCCCACGGTGTCCCGATCATAGCGATGCAGATACATCAGGCACTTGAAGCCGTTCTGCCTGCCGGAATCGAACTGCCAGTAAATGGGCCGCTTCTGATAGGTCTTCAGGTGATCCTTATAGAAATCCGTCAGGTAATAATTGCGGATCACCTCCCGGGAGGAATCCCCCTTGTTGCCCAGGGAATCGGCGATGAACTTCAGGTTTTCCTCCAGCGTCTCCGGGCCGTACACCTTGCGGACGAATTCCACCGTCCGGGCCACAATGTCGTCCGGGAAATATTCGTCGTCGGTAATGGGCACAATGCCGTCGCCGTCCGGCAGGAACAGCCCCACAGCCTCGTCGTAAAAATCGCATTCCCGGGCCCCGGCGGCGATGCGCCCGGTGATCTCCCCGGCGTCCCACCGGCCCCCGGCGAACAGCAGCCCCTCCACATACGGGGAATACCGCCCCAGCATGCAGCCCACCATGTAGGAAATCAGGCTGACGATTTCGTCCCGGCGGGAGAGCACATAGGCCATCTTCCGCTGCTCCGGGTCGGGCGCGTCGATGATGCGATAGACGGTCACGTCCTTTTCGGCCACCTCCGGGGTCAGTTCCCCCCGCAGGCCGTAAATGTCAATGAAGATCCGGTTCAGCTCCTCCTCGTTGGCCCGGAGCCTTTCGAACCGCTCCAGATACTCCTGCTGCACCTGGCGGTATTTGTCGGAAATCAGGCGGGACATGGTAAGCCTCCTAACTTATTTTTTGACGTGAAATCTTCCAAATGTTCCTTTAAATCCTACTTCTCGCAACTTTTGTTCAAATAAAGAAAGTTTTCCCTCGTCGTCATAGTCATTAAATAACCATTCTACTGTATCAGACAGATTATTGCAGATATCCTCAAAATATGGCATATCAACATTTTCATATGAGAAACCAAAAGAAAATACTTTTTGTATTGAACTAGTTTTAATCTTTGAAATAAAAGCCTTCATAGGTGCACTGTTACGAATTAAATCCACGCGCTTTTTCAACTCGGCCTGAATTTGATTTAATCCCAAGCAACTATTTGGATAAATATAATTTATGCTATCATCTATGATTTTATCGTTTCCATGCCCGACAACAATGCCATTTTTATCACCCGCAATCCCGTGAATATGGAAGACGTTTTGGTGCACTTTATAGAGCTTTTCCATAGTGCATGTATAGTTAAAAGTTAATACCAAATCGTTTTTGCTGATTAATTTTGAAAAATCTGATTTTGCTTTTTTTGAAATATCTATTTCGCTTGCCCATTGCGAAAATATCTCTTTGACATAGCCTACACCATCGACAAGCCTGAAAAGAGTTTCTACATTCCGTTCCATTGCGTATTCTACACGATTTTGTTCTGTATCTAAGAGATATTCGCAAAAATTTATATCTCCAAGTGCCTTTTCGAATCGATTCCATCCATAGCATGAACATGTCTCATCAATTTGATTTACGATTATTTCAAGTATATCTATTGGCTTAAATATACGGTTGCCAGATATATTACATTGCATATCATACTCTGCAAATGAATTAGATTGGTAATTTTTTACATATTTTCCGAAGTTATCGTACGACGATTTGATTCCGTGAGCTATATCAAATCCATTTCCAATGATAAATAAATTCATATTCACACCTCATATCATAGAATGTTTTTTAAAATTCAAGCTGGTTTCGAAGGAGTCCCAGTCTGCTTTTGAAATATTAACGTTAAACTGGACAAGGGCGCATATTCGATTATCTTCTATAATTGTTTCTTTCCATGGTATTTTTGCTATAGCTCCCCATTCAAATCCAATTGTTGGTGCTGTAATTTCTAATATTTTTTCGCTATATATACTATTTAGAAGTGCAAGCACATAATTCTCAAGGCTTCTGTCAAAAAAGTAAATAAGTGGACCTTTATGATCACAAATGCATCCTTGAGGAACAATACGGAAGCTTGTTTTTGCACTCGAAATAACCGTCCATGTCAAACCCGGTTTCATGAAGAAACTACTGTCGCCAAGCATCGCACGAGGAAACGCTTGTAAGTCAGCTCCTTCGTTCTCCCAATTAAGTACAACATCAATATTTCCAAACCATTTTCGATAGTCGCCGCCTTTAGGGCAGGGTATCCATTTATTCGGATCATAAATTTTGACGTTGGATACTTCAAACCATTTTCTCATAAAACGCTCATTGTCACCCGTGGATATTCTGGTTTTTTGAGTACATACATTCTTAATTGCATTTCCAGTGAAATTGGCGAAAAATGCTTCACTCACCCAATAGGCCACGGGGGCGCCCGGAATCTTCGAGAAGTTGTCCTGCTGGGCGGTGTAGCGGTAGGGGCAGGCAGCGGACTGCTGCGCCTCCAGTACCTTTTCATTCTGCACGTCCATGCCGCCCTTGAAATCCGAAAGGCGCAGATAAACGCCTGCGTAATTCAGCGGGGAATTGCGCAGGACGAAGGTGCAGATGGGAACGGTGGCTTCCTCAAATGCGGAATATTCCATTTGTATCAGGGTGGTGATGCATTTGCTTTGGATGATTTCTGAACGCAGCTTCTCGTAGCTTTTGATGAACATCCAGACAAAGGGGGACATGAACGCGGAATAACCGTTTTCCTCGCAAAAAGAAAAATTGCGGTGCATAAAGACCGCAAACAAATCCGCCTTGTAATCCGCATAGTGCTCCTGAACGAAGCGCTTCAGGTTTGGCGAAAACTTATTCATATAAGGAGGGTTGGTAATCACCGCGTGGTATTTTCGGGTCAGCAGCCGGGCCTGACGCAGCAGGGGGCGCAGGGCCTCCGCCGCCTGAGCGCTGTCCGCCAGGGTGAGCAGGGTTTCCTGTGCGCCGGTTTCCAGGGCGTTCAGCCGATTTTCCAGGGCCGTCAGCTCCTCTTCGGTGAGCTCCGGCTGCAAAAGGCTGCCGTATTCCTTGCCGTCGGCAAAGGTTTGCAGAAGCTTCTCCGCCAGGGGGCGCTCCGGGCCCAGGGCGGAAAGGGCCGCGGCGTCCAGCGGGGCGCTCTCCTGCACGGCGCACACGTGGGGCTGCACCCCCCGGCGGAGGAAGCGCCGGTCGTATTCGCAGGCCTTCATCATTACCGCGAAATACGCCAGCTGGGCCGCCCGGTCGTCGATGTCCAGGCCGCAGAGGTTGTGTTCCAGTATGCTCCGGGCCGCGTCCCGGTCGGTATAGCCCACGGAACGGTAAATGTCCATGAGCACGTCGAAGGCGTACACCAGAATGTGCCCCGAGCCCATGCAGGGGTCCAGCACCGTGAGCTGCTCCGGCTGCAGACCGGCGCAGGGGGTGCGGATGGCCCGGAGCTTTTCCGTTACCTCGGGGGTCTGCGGGGCCTCGTCCATGAAATAGCGCCACTTCATGCGCAGGTTCTCGTCCGGGTGGCCCTCCAGCCACAGCCGGCCCAGACTGTTTTCCACCATGTAATGAACGACCCATTCCGTTGTGTAAAGACAGGTTGCGGCGGGGATGTCCTCTTTGGCGATAGCGCCGCCATTGATGTCGACGACCTCTTCATGCCGCTGCGAAATGTAATATTGATACAGCCAGCCGATGACCTGAATTTCCTGCCAGCTGTCCGGCTCCAGCCGGGCCAGTTCCCCCAGCACGGAGTCCTCCTTTAGAAGGAAATCCGGGAACAGCAGCTCGCATTCCTCCCGGATGGTTTCGAACATGCCCGGCAGCGGCTCCGCCAGGGCATTGCACAGGGCGATGAGCAGATATTTGTACAGTTCGTCCGCGCGGTTTTGGTCCAGCAATTGCAGCACCGTGTCCGGGTCCACCCCGGGCAGCGTCACGTCCTGGGCCTGGCGCAGCAGCTGGGGCGTTTCGCCCGGCGCGTCCGGCAGCGCCCGCAGGGGAAGGGGCAGCAGGTTGTGCTCCTGCAGGTATTTGATGGCGACGATGCGGTTGAAGCAGGTATAGGCCGCTTCCTCCATGGCGGATTCGTAGCCGATCTGGGTCACCCGGGCGATGAGCGCGGCCCGCTGGCGGATTTCCCGGCCGGTGAGCACGCCGCCGTCCAGCCGGCGGAAGTCCGCCGAGGAGGCAATGGTCTTGTTGGCACAGGCGGCGGGGGTTACCCCGTACAGCGCCGCCCGGGCCTGCACCCGTTCCCGCAGGGAAAGCCGGGCGCGAATGGCAAAATTTTTCAGCTCGCTTTTGTTCATGGCGGATTCCCTCTCTTAATTCATCTGAATGGCGTCGCAGGAGCGCAGCTGTTCCAGCAGCAGCGCCCGCAGCTGGTTCACATACGCGTCGATTTCCTCCGGGGAGGAAAGGCGCTTCTGGGGCAGCGCGTCGTAGCGGCGCAGGGTGACGACGCGGAGCTTCGGCTTGTCGGGGCCGGGCTGGTCGGGGGCGGATTTCTGGGCCAGCATCTGCTCCAGTTTGCGGCAGACGTTGTCTTTGTAGGCGAGGATTTGGGTAATGGCCGCGTCGAGCTCCACGGGATTGGCGGCCCGCAGAGCGGATTCCTGACGGCGGTCCAGCTCCGCGTCGATTTTGCGGATTTCGTCCCGAAGCCGGGGGTCATCTCCCGCCAGACTGTGAATATCCCCCCGGGCGAGAATCAGGTTTTCACGCACCTGCTCCCGCCGGGCGGCGTTGATTCGGTCGTAGGCGGCGGAAATGGTCTGCTTCAGGGTGGGCAGCTTCGCGATGTCCCGGTAAGGCTTGGGGCTTTTCAGAATTTCCGAAAGCTGTTTCTCTGCGGTCAGGGCCTCGGGCTCGTCCGCGAAATAAACGATTTCCCGGTGGAACTGCTCCTGCAGCTTCCAGGCGTCGTCGAAGATCGCCCGCTGGCTCTGGAAGAAGAATTCCACTTCGCCCACGTCCTCCGCCCAGTCCAGCAGAGCGTCCTCGGCGGCGGTAAAGGCCTGCAGGAAGGCGACGTTGTCCCCCCGCCCGATCAGAGCCTCTGCCAGCGCGGCTTTGCCCTTTTCCACCACGGCCTTTCCGGGATAGGGAATTTCCGGGGAATACCGGGCCAGCAGGGAATTGTTTTTCTGCTGGGCCTGGGAAAGCAGCGCCTCCAGCTGGCCGCAGAAGGCTTCTTCCTCCGTGGCCAGGTCCATGGAATTGAACAGCTCCGCGGCCTGCCGCCGGGCCTGCTTCAGCAGCGCTTCCGGGGCGGAGACCTTCTGGCGCACCACGGTTTTCTCCGTTTCGGTGCGCTTGCGCAGGCAGTCCGGCGTGCGGCGATCGTTGGCGGCAAGGGGTGCGCCGGCGTAGAGCAGCTGGATCCGGTGGCCCGAAAGCAGATGGGCGGTGAGGGCGGCGATATCGATTTCCCGCCAGCCGTAGGGAGCGGATTGGTAGCGCTTCTGCATTTCCGCCATGGTGACGGTCCGGTGCTGCCGGGCGCGGATCTCCAGATATTGGCGCATTTCCTCCAGTGCCAGGGCGTTGGGGGCGGGCATGCCCGGCATGGTTTCCTGCACGGCCTGGCCGGAGAGAATCTGGAGAATGTCCTGGTCGGACTGGACGAAGGAGGAGACGTAGTTCAGCTTGCTGTATACGTCCTCCACCAGCCGGGTCAGGGCCTGGTCCAGCGCGTCCTTCACCGAGGAGGCCCGAATTTGCACCCGTTCCCCGGAGATGAAGAACGTGCCCCGGAGAATGGCGTCCTTCAGGAGATTTGCGGCGGTTTTCTCCCGCTCCTTGGCCTCGGCCTGTTTGCCCTGAACGATTTTGCGGATGGATTCCGTCAGCTGGGCGATGTTGCGCTGCTTGATGTATTTTTCGATGCGCCGGGCTTCCTCGAATTCCTGATAATAATCGCTTTCGGCGTTGAGAAGTACAATGACCGCGTCGTCCGCCCGGGATTGCAGCAGCCATTGGGCGTCGGCTTCCTCTTCCCTGGAGGCGGAGGCCAGGGTAATCAGCTTTAATTTCATGTCGCTGGAGGGCTGGCCGATGACCGCGCCGTCCACCATCTGGTCAAAGGGGAAATCATAGCGGTTTTTGTAGCGGAACTTTTTCACCGGGTACAGTTCGGCGAAGGCCGCCTGGCCGATGATATGGGTCACCTCGCTGGGCTCCACCAGCAGCGTGCGAATTTCCCGGTTCACATCCTGCTCCTCGTCGGTGAGGAAAAGATAGGTCTCGCCGTTGCGGGAGACGTAATTTTCCCGGGCCAGCCGGTCCAGAGATTCCCGCAGGGAGCGGCGCAGCAGGATTTTGTCCGCGTGAATGTCCCCAATCATCAGGGTGGAAAGGTTTTCCAGATTGGCGGGCACCCCGTCCACATAGCGGATTAGGAACAATAGCTTCAAAACGTCCACATCCTGGGGCTTTAATCCGTCGCCGGCCTGCGCCGCCCGGTGGGCCCGGTCGATCACCCGGCGGATGGCGCCGTCCAGGAAGGTGTGAATGGTGTCGTAAAAGGCGTAGAAGGGCACAAAGCAGGTTTCGTCCCGGGTCTGCACCTGCTGGGCAGCCTCCTGAAAGGCGGAAAGCATGCTGCGCTCGCCGCCGGAAAGGTGCTTGCCGGAGGAGCCGTGCTTGCGCACCTGGGCCAGCACTTCCTGCAGAAGCTTGAACTGATAGGGAACAAAGGGATAGGTTTCTACGAATTCGGTTTCGTCGCCGTAGCCCTTTAAGTCCGCGATGGTGCCCGGGGCGAAGGAGAACAGGTTGCGCATGATGGAACTGTTCTGCTGATACAGCAGCCGAAGCAGCGTCTCGGCGGCGGGGGTTTTGGCCAGAATGCGGCGCTTGATGACCTCGTCCACCGAGGCGGAGGAAAGGCTCAGCCGGGTGTTGAACCGGCCCTGAATTTTGGAAAAGTCGTTGCCCTTTACGTGGGTTACGCTGTCGATGTCCTCCTGACTGGTGACGATGACCCAGACCTTGCCCCGGCACTTGGAGCCCAGTTCCTCCACGATGGTTTGCAAATTCAGCATCAGCCCGGAATTGTCGCCGATGTACTGGCCGATTTCGTCCACCAGAAATACCAGGTGGAAATTTTTGCCCTTGCTTTCCACATATTCCGATATTTCCCGGGTGAGCCGGTCGATGCTCAGCTGCGCGGTCTCCTCGCCGTTGAACCAGTTTCGGGCCGCCTGTTCCGAAAGGCCCGCCGTCTGTTCCAGGGCCGCCACTACGTCGTCGCCCCAGAAGGCGAAGGCCTCCCGGGCCGTTTCCCAGGGTTCGGTGTTGATTTCCTGAAAGGCCTGTTTGAAGGCCTCCAGCTTGCCCTGCCGGTCCAGGAACCGCTCCAGGGCCGCCACCTTCATGTCGTCGCCGTAATAGCCGCAGTGTTCGTAAAAGACCTTGGTGAACACCCGCAGGATGGAATCCTGATCCTTGCCCATGGGGGATTTCGCGTCGATGTTGAACAGGATTACCTCCGTGGGCGTTTCGCCCACCCGGCGCATCATGGCGTACCGCAGGGGGTCGTAATCGAATTTTTCTTCAAAATAATCCAGCGCCCGTTTGCCGCAGACCTCCTCGTTGGCCAGCAGGTAGGAAAGAATCTTCAGAAAGTGGGATTTACCGCTGCCAAAGAAGCCGGAAATCCACACGCCGATTTTGTCCGTGGGCCCGTCGATCCCCTGTTCGTAATGATCGTAAAAGGCCCCGAAGTGCTTCTGTAACTCTCGGGTGATGACGTATTCCTCCAGCTCCTGCCGCCGGTTTTCGTCGTCGGTCTGCATGACCTTAATGACGCCGTTAATGGAACGATTGATGTCCTTTGAAAACATGTCCTGCAATTTCATGTGGTATCTCCTCAAATCATATCAGGTTGAAGGCGCGATAGTAGTTGTCGTCGGTAAAGCGCTCGAAAAGGGTCAGCGTCTGGCCGTTATACTGGCCGGGGTACAGCATCACCACCGGCACGTCGTCGAACAGGTGCTGCAGGTTGTTTAAAACATGATGGCTGCGCATATAGGGAAACACCCGGCCCACCCCGGCGATCATTACCACGTCGCCGGGCCGATGGTCCGGGTATTGCATGCGCTGGACGTAGGCCTCCGGCGGCGCCAGCTTCTGAATCTGCGCCAGGGTAAACGCCCCGCCCCGCTGGGCCTCCATCTGGGGAATGCGCTCCAGGATCCGCCGGTCGCGGCAGATGCCCAGCAGAATTTCGTATAAATCAAAAAAGAGGATGCGGCATTTGCCCGCCGAGCCGTCCATTTCCCGGCACAGCCCCTGCATAAACGCCCGCACCGCCATTTCCTCCTGGGGCGGATAGCGGAAAATATAAAGCCCCACCTCGTTGCTCAGCCCCCGGTTTTCCAGAAAGGCCTCGTCCGTCAATTTTTGACGCAGCGCGTCCAGTCGGGCATAAAGATGTTCCATGCGCCTTACCTCCATTCTGCGGCCTGAAACGCCGGGAGAAACCGCTGAAAGCCCGCCTGACGCAGGGCCAGTTCGAATTCCTCCGAAATCAGCGCCGGACACAGCGTTTCGCTGCCGGGGCGCTCCAGATAGCCGTTTTCCCGCAAAAGATTCCAAAGCACCGCCTTGATTTTTTTCACCGTGGAAGGGCTCCACAGGGCCGCCTTTGGATCCTTCTGGCAGAGGGTTTCGTAAAAAAGATAGAAATCCTTCGACGTCAGCGACCTGTCCAGCCCCCGGAATTTTTCCCCCACCACGTCCGTCATGAATTCCGCCACCAGGGCGTTTTGGGCCATCATGGCCGTCAGCGCCGCCCATTTGGCCTCCCGCAGGTCCCCTTCCGCCAGCATTTCCACCAGCGCCGGGGAATGGGCGATGCAGTTCAGGCGCTTCAGCGCCGTTCGGCATTTGCTCTTGATTTCCCGCTCCGTGGGATATTGAAATAAGTTTTCCTGATAAATTTGCCCGGTGATTTCCTCCGGGGAACGGCCTTCCCGGTACAGCCGCGCCACAATGCGCATTTCCCGGAAGAGGAACTGTTCCCGGGTCAGCGCGCCGTTATACTGGCCCATAAATCCACCCCTTTTTGCGTTATCCATTTCTGAAGGGCATAACAAACCGGAGACAACGCCGCAGCGGCTTTTTGTCTCAAATTCCGTCAAATGCAATTTTTTTGAATTGGGTTTCTGTTGAAAAAAATTTTTATGCTCCGTCCGGCTTCGCGACCCACTCGAAGCCCAGCCACACGGAAATTTCCCTGCCCCGAAAGGAAAGAACCACCTGCCCGCTTCGGCCCCGCCGGTCCACCCGGCGAACGCTGCCCTCCAGATCCTTCAGGGGCCCGGACAGAATCCGGACTCTGTCCCCCTCCTGACAGGCCTGGGAAACGCCCAGCAGCCCCCGCTGCCGGAAGAGCCATTGTACAAACCGCAAATCGTCGCCCTGCAGACGCCAGTCCTTTCCGTCCACGCTCAGCACGCGGATGAGGTGTTGCTTGGGAAACGCCGCCGGTTCCAGGCCCGCGGGCCCCCGGAAGAACACATAGCTGGGCAGCAGCAGGCTTTCCTCCAGACATTTTTCCCCGTTGTGCGTCCGGTATTTCAATTGCCGCATGGTGGTGGTCTGCACTTCCGGACAGACCGAACGAATCTGTTCCGCCACGCGCTCTTCCCTCCCGGTTATGCAAAACAGGCAGCCGTACGCCATGACTGGGGTTTTTTCGCCGTTGCCCGGACTGCCGCGCAGCTTCGCTTTTTTTTCGCGCATAGCTCCGCCCTCCGATCTGTCAAATCGGAAATTTTTCGTTTCCGATTCTCTCGGCTGTTTTTCCCGTATGCGTCGCCGCCTTCCCTGCCGCTGAACCCAGTCGTGCATTTCCGGCGACGAGTTGTCTTCCCCAAACCGGGTGCTGGACGGGAGAATTTAAAGTTTCCCCTTCCGCCCGGGCGCCGGTCTGGGGTATAATGCCTGTATCGCGGCGGCCTTCGCAGAATAACGAATTCTG
>CACXHB010000101.1 GCA_902767315.1 uncultured Eubacteriales bacterium | reverse complement strand
TCCTTCTTTTGAAGCTTTCTCCAAGGCCATTGCAGATTATATCGACTATTACAATAATAGCCGAATCCAAGCTAAAACAAAATGGATACCTCCCTCTAAGTTCAGAGAAGCATCCATAGCCATAACCTAATTCTTATTTTTAAGCTGGTGTCCAGAAAACTGGGTACATATCACCAGAGAACCGCGGCGCGTTTTTTGCTTTTTTCAAATTCCGGCTTCTTCCCTGCGCCCCGCCTTCAGGCCGGCGCAGCTCGTCCGCCATGCCGGGAATGCTCAGCCTCTCCTCCGAGGGCTGCGCCTCCTCCACCGCCTGCAGCTCAAAGCCGCAGTTCAATATCCCCATCAGTATCTGCGTCAGCGTGTGGTGCTGCTTGCGCACTTCGCAACCCAGAAAGTTCGTGTTGCGCTCTCCGGGCAGAAAGTAATCGTCCATAGGCCAGTACAGGGGCCTGCCGTCCGGGCCGTAAATCCAGTCCTGACGCACCCCGGCGGTAAAGGAGGGGTGTTCCATGTTGAAAAGGAACGTCCCGCCGGGCTTCAACGTTTGGAAAACGCGTTGGAATACCCCGTCAAGATCCGCGATATAGTGCAGCGTCAGGTTCGAAATCACGCAGTCCCATGCCCTTTCCGGGTAGTCGTACGCCTCGATGCCGCACAGGCGATATTCGATTTTTGCATCGCCGTTGCGCCTTTGGGCCTCCGCCAGCATGCGGCGGCTCAGGTCGATGCCCAGCACCCGCTCCGCGCCCTGTTCCGCGGCGTATTTGCAATGCCAGCCGTAGCCGCAGCCCAGATCCAGCACCCGTTTCCCCGCCAGCGGCGGAAACAGCGGCTGAAACTGATGCCACTCCCCCGCGCCGGTCAACCCCTGCCTGCTGCGGGACATCTTCGCGTATTCCTGAAAAAACGCCGGGTTGTCGTATTCGTTCATGCCCATGAGAAAGCCCTTTCCGCCGAGATTATTTCCGGTTCCAGTTGGCCATGCTGCCGCCCTGATATTCCGCAAATCCCCGATGCCCGTGAATCTCAATCTGGTTCAGCGCCGCTTCCAGCGCCTGGAATTCTTCGTCGGTGAGTTCCACATTCCACGCCCCCAGGTTTTCAAGAATGCGCTCCTGATTCTTGGAACCGGGAATGGGCACCACGTTGGGATACTTGTGCAGCATCCAGCTCAGGGAAATCTGCGCTTTTGTGGCGTTTTTCTTTTCCGCGTATTCGCCCAGCAACGCAAGCACCGGCTGATTGGCCGCGAGATTTTCCCGGCTCAATTGGGGCACGAACTTCCGCACGTCGTCGCTGTGGGAAAAGTCCGTGGCGGCGCTCACCTTGCCGGACAGAAATCCGCTGGCAATGGGGGAAAAGGGCACCAGCCCGATTGCATGCTCCAGACAATAGGGAATCACCTTTCCCTCCACGCCCCGCTCCACCATGGAATAGATGTTCTGCACGGCGGAAAGGGGCGTCACCCGCTGGGCCCGGTCGATGATCTCCACGTCCACCTGAGAAAGCCCCCAGCCGCGGATGAGCCCGTCCCGAATCAGTCCGCCCATGACCTCCGCCACGTCCTCCACGGGGATTTCCCGGTTGACGCGGTGCAGATAATACAAATCCGCGTAATCCGTCTGCAAATTGCCCAACGACTGGGCCAGATGCTCCCGCACCACGGCGTCCAGCCCTTTGGCGGTCACTTCCTCGGTGTTCAGGTGCAGCTTGGTGGCCAGCACCGCCCTGTCGCGCACCTCACGCAGGGCCTTGCCCACAAGGCGCTCGTTGTGCCCCCGGTTCTCCAGTAGCAGGTTGGGGCCGTATGCTTCCGCCGTGTCAAAAAACGTGCAGCCGAAATCGAAGGCCTTGCGAATGGCCGCAATGCTGTAATCCTCCGTGGGAATTTCGCCGTACCCGTGGCTGAATCCCATGCAGCCCATGCCAATGGGGGAAACCTCGATCTGTCTCAATTTGCGCTTCAACATCTGAATTCCTCCCGTCTTCTGATTTTATCGCCTGCGCCGAAATCAGCGCTATTGTGCAATGATTTTTCCAATTCCCACCGCCGCTCCGGCCACCGCCAGCGCGACCATCAGATACAGCGCCGTGGCCAGCGCCCGCTTGATCAGCACGTCCCGCCAGGGCTTGACATACGGGACGCCCTCCATCCCCTCGATGACCCAGATTTTCCCGTGGCCCACCCACAGCCGGTCCACCACAATGCCGTCGAACCAGTTGGCGGCAATGAGAATCGCCGCCGCCTGCCCATAGGCCGTCTTGAAATCCGCCGCCCGGTTCCACAGGGAAAGCATCGCAATCAGCGCCGCCAGCATGACGACGCAGAACAGCAGCATAAACCTTTTTCCCTTTTTCATCGTCTCCGCCCGATCGGCAATGCCCCGCTTCTGGGCCTCGTCGATATACGCTTTGGGATAAAAATACAGGCAGTTTTTCCCGCTTCTTCCCGCCGCGCAGCGCACCAAAAGGACAAACAACAGCCGGATAAGGCGCAGGTTGAAATGCCTGTTCCTTGTCCGGCTGTTTTGATGAAAAGGAGGCATCCCCCTTGGATCTGTTAACCGGGAAAGTCAAATCTCTTTATTTCCGCTATCTGGCCGCCGCCTTTGGCAGCACCCTGATTTCCAGCATTTACAGTCTGGTGGATACGGCCATGGTCGGCCAGTATCAGGGCCCCTCGGGCGCCGCGGCGCTGGCGGTGGTCGCCCCGGTGTGGAACGTCATCTACAGCCTGGGCCTTTTGACGGGCATCGGCGGCAGCGTCATTTTCAGCATCCGCCGGGGCAGCGCGGAAAAAGGCGGTGAAAATCAGTACTTCACCGCGGCGGTGCTGGGTTCGGTCCTGCTGGCCCTGCTGGCATGGGTGGGTGTTCTGTGCTTCGAAGGCCCCGTTCTGACCTTTTTCGGCGCGAATTCGTCCCTTCTGCCCCTGGCCAGGGCGTATATGCGCCCGGTGAAGGCGGTGTTCCCCCTGTTTCTTTTGAATCAGATGCTCTCCGCCTTTCTGCGCAACGACGGCAGCCCCAAGCTGGCGACGCTGGCCGTGCTGGCCGGCGGTATCTTTAACGTCTTTGGCGATTACTTTTTTGTGTTCACCTGTGACATGGGCATTTACGGCGCGGGCCTTGCCACGGCCATCGGCGCGGGGATTTCCCTCGCCGTCATGCTGATTCACTTTCTGCGCCGGAGCAACACCCTGCGCCTGGTGCGGGTGCATCAGCTGCCCCGCAAACTCCGGGAAATCGCGGTGACCGGCTTCTCCAGTTTTTTCATCGATATCGCCATGGGTATCCTCACCGTGCTTTTCAATCGCCAGATCATGCGCTATCTGGGCGGCGACGCGCTGGCCGTCTATGGCGTCATCATCAATATCAGCACCTTCGTGCAGTGCTGCGCCTACAGCGTGGGCCAGGCGGCTCAGCCGATTTTCTCCACCAATTTCGGCGCGGGAAAGGGCGATCGCATCCGGGCCACCCTGCGCCTTGCCCTGGGCACCACGGCGGTCTTCGGCCTTTTCTGGACGGCTCTGAGCCTGTCCTGTCCGAACCTGTACGTCCGCGTTTTCATGAATCCTTCGCCGGAAATTCTGGCCATGGCCCCCGGGGTCATCCGGGCCTACGACCTCTCCTTCCTGCTTTTGCCCGTGAACATCTTCTCCACCTATTATTTCCAGTCCATTCTGAAGCCCCGGGCGGCCTTCGTGGTCTCCGTTGGGCGGGGGCTGGTGGTCAGCGGCGCGCTGATTCTGCTGCTGCCTGCGCTGGCCGGGGCTGGGGCACTGTGGTACGCCATGCCCATTACGGAATTGCTGGTGCTGCTCTACGCCTGTTCTGCCATGAGGAAATACACCTGGGCTCTGCCCCGGTAAATCCCCCTCACCGCGCCGCTTCCGGAAAGCGCACAAAAATCCGCAGCCGGCCAGAAACGTATTCCGCGCCGATCTCGCCGCCCATTTTCTCCACCAGCATGTGGGCGATGGAAAGCCCCAGTCCGGTGGAACCGCTGGCGGTTTCCACGGTGTAAAACCGGTCGAACAGCCGCTGGGTCTGCACGCAGTCCAATTTCCCGGCGGCGTTGGAAAAAACGGCCTCCCCCGCCTCCGTGAGACTCACCTGCAGATCCCCGTCGGAATACTTCAGGGCGTTGTTCAGCAGGTTGTCGAATATCCGCCGCAGGGCCGCCGGGTCCAGATTGCGCACCACCGGCCCATTGGGCAGGCAAATTTCCGGGGAAATGCCCTTTTCCGTCAGACTGCCGTAAAACCCCGCCAGACTCTGTTCCAGTACGTCCTTCACCGAAACCGGCTGACGCGTCATTTCTTCCGCCGCTGCGGCCGCCATGGAATAGCGGAACAGTTCCTCCGTCAAATCCCGCATGGCCTGGCTCCGTTCCCGAATCACCGCCAGATACCGCCGGGCTTTCTCCGAATGCTCCTCCTTTTCCAAAAGCTCCAGATAGCCACAGATGGCCGTCAGGGGCGTGCGCAGGTCGTGGGAAACGTTGGTAATGGCGTTTTTCAGCTCCGCGTCCCCCTTCTGCAGCCGCAGGCGCTCCCGTCGGAGCGCCTGTAGCTGGATATTCATCTGTGCCGCCAGGGCGCGGACGGCCCGGTCGCCGGAGGAAAGGGAGATCAGCGTGTTGGTGTCCGTCCGCAGCTTTTCCGCCAGTTCCCGGGAAACCTCCCTCAGGGAAGCCCGCAGAAGCGCCCATTTCAATAGCAGAATCGCCGCCGCCAGCGCCAGCGCAACCACGGCGCAAATCCATCCGATCTCCATTTTCCTCTTTGCTCCTTATTTCAGGTCCTTTCGCTTGAATGCCGCAACGCCGGCCGCCGCGGTCAAAACAAGAATCGCCACAGAAGCGCAGGCGGACAGCGCCGGCCGCTCCATTTCCCGGTTTGCCAGCAATATCGCCTGACCGGTGGGCAGCGCCTCCACCGCAAACTGATAGACTTTCCGCTGGAATCCGGAAATGTAATCGGGGTTGGGCTGCGGCTCCCCCACCTCCACGCCGTTTTCCGTCACCATGGCGGCGGAGGCGAATTCCGGTTCGCACAGACTGTTGTAAAATCCGCTGCTCAATACGATCAGCCCCAGCATCAGCAATATCGCCGCCACCGCGGTCACCGCCTTGTTGGAGGAAAGCATGCACAGAAGGGTCAGAATGCCGTCCTCCGCCATGGTCAGAAGCACTATAATTCCAAAATTCAGCAATAACTGCCTTCCCGGCGCCAGAAACCATCCGTATTTCAACGCGCCCACGGCCACGCCCAGCGCCCAGCCCAGCAGAATGCCCAGCCCGGCGCACAGACACACCGCCAGAAAGGACAGGTAGATTTCTCCCCGGGTGTGCCCCACCGTCACCTTGTTGCGCAGGGTGCCGTCCTGATATTCCGTGCCCAGGAAAAGCCCCGCGAACACCCCGTGAATCAGCGGCAGCATGGGGAAAATCTGCAAATACATTTCGTCCAGAGAGGGCATTTCCTGGCTGGGATACTGCTTGGCCAGAAGAAACGCCGCCGATATCAGAAACGAAGCCGCCACGCAGATCCAGAAAACCCGGCTTTTCCAAAGCCTGTAAAAATTTGCCCGCATCAGTTTACGCATGACGCTCGCCTCCCATCAGATTCATATAAAAGCTCTCCAGACTTTCCTCCCGCTTCTGGGCGTCCATCAGACGGCAGCCCTGCTTTTCCAGACAGTCCACCAGTTCGCTGATGGAAATCTCGGTGTAAATATTTGCCTGGGTGTCGGAAAGAATCTGATATTCCGCTTTTTTCTGATCCAGCGCCCGCGCCATGCGGCCGGTGTCCGAAACCGCCACCTGCATGCATTTGCGGGAGGCGGCCTCCAGTTCCTGGGCACTCATCTCCTTCACCATGCGCCCGCCGTCAATGAATCCGTAATGGGTGGCCAACCGGGCCAGTTCGTCCAACAGGTGGCTGGAAATCACCACCGTAATGCCCCTCTCCCGGTTGAGCTTCAGTATCAGTTCCCGAATTTCCACAATGCCCTGGGGGTCCAGTCCGTTCACCGGCTCGTCCAGCACCAGAAAATCCGGATTCCCCGCCAGGGCCACGGCGATGCCCAGCCGCTGCCGCATGCCCAGGGAAAAATGCCGGGCCTTCTTTTTGCCGGTGCCCGACAGCCCCACCAGATGCAGCAGTTCCGGTATGCCCTCGTAAGAAGGCACGCCCAGCACCTGGCACTGCTGGCGAATGTTCTCCTCCGCCGTCATGTCCAGATAAATCGACGGCGTTTCCACCACCTCGCCCATCCGGCGGCGGCTGCGGGCGATGCGCCCCTCCAGATTTTTCACCCCGTAAAGGGAATACACCCCGCTGGTGGGCTCCTGCAGCCCGCAGATAATGCGGATCAGCGTGGTCTTGCCCGCGCCGTTTCTGCCCACAAATCCGTAAATCGAACCCTTGGGCACGTGCATGGTAAGCCCCTTCAGCGCGGCAAAATCCCGGTAACATTTGGTCAACGCCGCCGTTTCAAGCACATATTCCATGAAACAAATCCTCCTTTTGCCTGATGGAAGTATCCTACCTGCAAAAGGTTGAGAAAGCAGTGAAGGCAATGGTTGAGAAACCGTTGAAATCACCCGACGATTCGGAACCCAATGCCCCACACCGATTCCACATATTCCTTTCCCGCCGCCTCCCGCAATTTTCCCCGCAGGTGGCTGATGTGGGTCTTCAGGGAACTCTCCGTGCAATCGGGCGTGTCCAGACTGATGCGTTCCAGCAGCACCGACTTGGCCAGCACCTGCCCGGGATTCTGCATCAGAAGCTTTAATATGGCGTATTCCGTCCGGGTCAGGCTGATTTCCCGGCCCCCGGCGGTTACCCGGTGGGAGGCCGTCTCCAACGTCAGGTCGCCCAGTGCGTACCGCCCCGTCTCCGGCTGCCTGCGCCGGTCCCGCAGCCGCGCCGCCACCCGGGCCAGCAGTTCCCCCGTGTCAAAGGGCTTGGTCAGATAATCCGCCGCGCCGTCCATCAGCAGCGCCACCTTGTGCTCCACCCCGGCCTTGGCGCTGACCACGATCACCGAAACTCCCTGCAGCCGGGGCAGAAGCTCCTCTCCGGACAGCCCCGGCAGCATCAGATCCAGCAGCGCCAGATCCGGCCGGGTATTTTGCAAAACCAGCAGCGCCTCCGTGCCGGAATAGGCCCGCAGCACCCGATACCCCGCGCCCTCCAGCACCTCCTGTTCCAGGTTGCCGATGGCCTCGTCGTCGTCAATAATCAGTATCGTCTCCCCCATGATCGGTCTCTCCATCCTCCTTCTTCAGCGCAAAGGCCTCCAGCAGCGCTGAAAGCACCTCCTGAACAATGCGCATCTGCCTTGCGTCCAGCCGTTCCAATTTCCGGATCAGGGCCTCCCCGTCGCTTTTCTCCCGCTGCCCGAATAATAAATCGTCCGCCGATACCTTCAGCGCCTCGCAGATTCGCCGCAGCATCTTTAAAGAAACCCCCGCCATTCCCCGCTCTACCGTGGATAAATTTTGCGTGCTCATGTCAATCATTTCGGAAAGGCGCTCCTGAGTATAGCCAGCCCTTTCCCGCTCGCGGCGGATATTCTCACCCAAAATCACGTTGATTTCCTGTATTGGCCGCATTGTTTCACCGCCTATTCTTTTCGCAGCGCAAAAGCTTCCAGCAGCGTAGAAAACATTTCCTCCGCAATCTGAAGTTGTTTTGTATTCAGTCTTTCTAACTTCTGCGTCAGAGTGGCTACATCGCTTTTTTCCTGCGTTTCGTACAGTAATTCATCCGCTGAAACCTTTAATACACTACAGATTCGCCGCAGCATCTTTAAAGAAACACTAGCCACGCCTCGCTCCACGGCTGAAAGATTATTGGGCGTCATGTCAATCATTTCTGAGAAACGCTCCTGGGTATAGCCCGCCTTCTCCCGCTCTCGTTTGATATTTTCTCCAAATATTCTATCCTCTTCTTTAATCGGTTTCAAGTCAACACCACCTTACATCATCAGTTTAAGTAACGATGTTGTTGACTTGAACGCATTCAAATCGTTATAATAATCAATGCTTATATCGTTATTTCAAAGGAGTGTTTCCACATGCACCGCACCTGTTTTCTGATGGGCCACCGGGATACGCCGGAATCCGTCTTTCCGCTGTTAAAGGAAGCCGTCTTTTTTCTCGCCCGGGAAAAAGACGTGTCGGAATTCATCGTGGGCAATCGCGGGGCCTTCGACCGCATGGCGGCCCGGGCCGTCTGCGCCCTGAAGGAAAGCGCTCCGGCCGTTCGCCTGACCCTGCTGCTGCATCAGCATCCCTTTTTTCAGGATCAGTCCCTTCCCCCGGGCTTCGACGGCAGCTTCTATCCGAATCTCCCGGAAAATCTGCCGCCCCGGTTCGCCATGGTGCAGGCCAATCATTGCGCGGTTGACGCGGCGGATTACCTGATTACCTTTGCCAAATATCCCGGCGGCAACGCCCTGAAATTGCTGGAATACGCCCGCAGGCGACAAATTCCGGCGCTGAATCTGGCAGAAACAGCCGCGTTCGAGCTGCTGTTCCCGAACGCGGCCTTGTGATGGCTTTATTCCTGGTTCTTTGCTTCCTCGGCGGGCGCTTTTTCGACAGGCGCTTCCTCCGGAGCGGGCTTTTCCCCGGTTTCCCGGGCGCTGAGCTTGCCGCCGGCGTATCCCGCCAGCAGCCCCGCCAGATCGATGCCCGTGGATTCCCGAATGCCCTCCAGTACCTGGCTGCCGGAACCCATCACGTCCCGCACCAGCTTCGTGGCATTGCCGTCGCCGTACATGACGATCTTGTCCGTCTGGGCCAGGGGCAGCGCGGCGTTTTTCACCACTTCCGGCAGCGCGGCCAGCACCATTTCCAAAATGGAGGCTTCGCCCATGCGCTTCTGCGCGTCTGCCTTCTTCTCGATGGCTTCCGCCTCCGCCAGACCCTTGGCGCGAATGCCCTCGGCCTCCTGCTCCATGGCGTATCGCTGTGCGTCGGCCTCGGCCCGGCGGGCTTCCGCCTGCTGCATGGCCTCGTATTTCTGGGCCTCGGCTTCCTTCTGCCGGCGAATCAGTTCGGCTTCCGCCTGACGCTGGGCCTGATATTTCTCCGCGTCGGCGGCCTTCATGACCTCGGCCTCCAGCTGGCGTTCCTTGATGGCGATTTCCTTCTCGGCCAATTCCGCTTCCTTTTCTCTGCGGGCGATGTCGGCGTTGGCCCGGGTGATCTCGATGGTCTTGCGCTGGTTTTCCTGCTGAATGGAGTACGCCGCGTCGGCCTCGGCCTTCTTGGTGTCGGCCCGCACCTGCATTTCCGCCTGCTGCACGGCCAGTTCGGCGTTCTGTTCGGCCATATTCTTCTCGCTGTCCACCTTGACGGCGTTGGCCTCCTGCTGGGCCCGGGAAGAAGCGATGGCAATGTCCCGCTGGGCGTTAGCTTTGGCGATCTGCGCGTTTTTGCGAATCTGCTCCACGTTGTCAATGCCCATGTTTTCAATGGTGCCTGCGTTGTCCCGGAAGTTCTGGATGTTGAAGTTCACCACTTCAATGCCCAGTTTCTGCATGTCGGGCACCACGTTTTCGGTGATCTTCTTGGCCACGCCCTGCCGGTCCTGCACCATTTCCTTCAGGCCCACGCTGCCCACGATTTCCCGCATGTTGCCTTCCAGCACCTGGGTCACCATGGCGATGAGCTCCGGCTGCTTCATGCCCAGCAGGGATTCCGCCGCCCGTTCCAGCAGCGCGGGGTCACTGGAAACCTTCACGTTGGCCACACCGTCCACCATCACGTTGATGAATTCGTTGGTGGGCACTGCCTCGCTGGTTTTCACGTCCACCGTCATAACCTGCAGGGAAATCTTGTCCACCCGCTCGAGAAAGGGGATCCGCCAACCGGCCTTACCGATGAGGATTCTCCGCTTGCTCATGCCGGAAATGATGTACGCCGTGTCCGGGGGCGCCTTCAGATAGCCCATGGCCAGCAATAAAATCGCGGCCAGTACGATAACCAAAAGAATAATAATACCCGTTCCCATCTGTTTCCCTCCTGTGTCGCTTTTGTGCTCCGTTGACGCTTCTCATTATAAGCCGTTTCCCGGAAAAACGCCATGGGAAATCCGCAGAATGTCGTTTTTCCGGCTCCAAAGCATCGCTTTTGCCCGAAATCAGGCCGCGTCCGTCACCGCTTGAGGTCGCCGCCCTTGCCCTCCGCCAGGGCCAGAATCTCCTCCTCGGTCACCAGGTTGAAGTCGAATTCGATGGTCTGGTTCAGGCAGCCCGCCGCCACGGCGAATTCAATCTGCCTGCCGGCGTCCCAGCCCTTCTGCACCCCGTGAATCAGCGCCGCGCCAAAGCAGTCCCCGCAGCCCACCCGGTCCACAATGTGCACCCGATATTTCCGGGAAAGGCGGCATTCTCCCTCTCGATACAGGAGCCCGGACCAGTCGTCCTCCTCGGAGGACAGGCTCTCCAGCAGGGTGACGGCCACCTCCTTCGTGCCGAAGCGCTCCGCAATCTGACGGGCCACGCTTTCGCAGCGTTCCTCGCCGGAAGCGCCGCTGGCCTGAATGCCGAACATGTCCTGCGCCTCCGCCTCGTTGGCAATGCACAAATCCACATAGGGCATCAATTCCGTCATCACCCGCCCGGCCTGCTCCGGGGTCCACAATTTTGCCCGGTAATTCAAATCGCAGCTCACGGGAACCTGCATCCGCCGGGCGGTTCTCACCGCTTCCAGACAGGCCTTGGGCATCTCTCCGCCCAGGCCGGGGGTAATGCCGGAAAAGTGGAATCCGTCCGCCCCCTGCAGCAGCCGCTCCCAGTCGAACTCCTCCGCCCGGGCCAGGGCCATGGAGGAATCCGCCCGGTCGTAAATCACCTTGCCGCCCCGCTGAGACGCGCCCTTTTCCACGTAATATACCCCCAGCCGCGGGCCGCCCCGGCGCATTTCGGAAACGTCCACGCCATATCTGCGCAATTCGTTCACGGCGCACTGGCCGATTTCGTGGGCGGGTACCTTGGAAACAAAGACGCTGTGGTGCCCCAGCAGGGCCAGCTGCACCGCCACGTTGGCCTCGCTGCCCGCGTAGCTCACTTCCATCTGATTGGCCTGATAAAACCGCCGGTAGCCCGCCGGATTCAGCCGCAGCATGATCTCCCCAAAGGATACGATTTTCGACATTTATTTTACCGCCCTTCTGTATTCCCGCGCCAGTTCCGTAATCGCGTCCATTTCTCCCCGGCGCACTCGTTCCGCGTCCACCAGCAGTCCGCCCACACCCACGCCCAGGCAGCCCGCCTGGATAAAATCTCCGGCGTTTTTCTCGCTGACGCCCCCCACGGCCAGCAGGGGAATCTGTTTCAGGGGTGCGCGAACGGCTCTGATGTAATCCGGCCCCATTTTCCCCGCGGGGAATACCTTTACCGCGTCCGCGCCGTAACGCCAGGCCGCGGCGATTTCCGTGGGCGTCATGGCCCCGGGGAAGGAGGCCAGATTCAGCCGTTTGGTTTCGCGAATCACTTCTTCATTTACGTCCGGAGAAATGATGTATTTCGCCCCCGCGTCCCGGGCCAATATTAACTGTTCCCGGGTCAGCACCGTGCCCGCCCCGGGGAGGATCTTTCCCTGAAATTCCCGGCCGATCAGCTCAATGGCCCGGCAGGTGTCCCGCCAGGAATCCGGCCGGGTCTGGTCGAAAGTCACTTCCATCATGGTAATGCCGCCCGAAAAAAGGGCCTGGGCCAGCGCGCCGATTTTCTCGCTGGGAATGCCCCGGACAATGGCGATTATCCGCCCTTCCGCCAGGGTTTCCATAACCTGTTTCATCTTTCGCTCCCCCTTTTTTCCATTATAGCATACATCCTCCGAAAACGCATCCGGCTTTTCCTTTACACCGGAGCAAAACCGTGATACAATCAACTCAATTCCATGTGTCTGTATAAGGAGGCGCCTCATGTTCCGGATTTTGGTGGTCGAAGACGATGTCAACACCCGCAAGCTCATGCAGGCGGTGCTCAGCCAGAACGGCTACGAGCCCGTTCCCGCCGCCGACGGGGTGGAAGCGCTGGATATTCTGGACAAAAAGCATATCGACCTGATCCTTCTGGACATCATGATGCCCCGCATGGACGGCTACGAATTCACCGAAATCATCCGGGGCAACCAGATGCTGCGGGATATTCCCATTCTCATGGTCACCGCCCGGGAAACCCCCGCCGATAAGCGCAAGGGCTTCCTTATCGGCACCGACGATTACATGGTCAAGCCCGTGGATGAGGACGAAATGATCCTGCGCATTGCCGCGCTGCTGCGCCGTTCCCGCATCGTCAACGAACACCGCCTGCTGGTGGGGGGCACCCTGCTGGATTACGATTCCTTTTCCGTCTCCAGCGAGGGCTATATTTCCGAACTGCCCCGAAAGGAATTCCTGCTTCTGTATAAGCTGCTTTCCTATCCCGGAAAAATCTTCACCCGCCGCCAGCTGATGGACGAAATCTGGGACATGGATTCCGACACCGACGAGCGCACCGTGGACGTGCACATCAACCGCCTGCGGGATCGCTTCAAGGGCAATCCGGATTTCGACATCGTCACTGTCCGCGGCCTGGGCTATAAGGCCATGCGCCGCCAGTAAATTCCCCCCGTTTTCGCCATAAAAGGAGCCGCCGCGGATAAAAATGCCGCTGCGGCTCCTTTGTCAATGGGCCGGTTCTGTCCTATTGCCTGAGATAGATGGAATTCTCCAGATGCATTTCGAGCTCATCCACCAGCTCGCAGCCATAGAACCATCCTTCGTCGTAAAAATAATCCATAAAAAGGAAATCGCCGTCAAAAAACCAGTCGATCCATTTCCCGTCCGCAACGCCCGTTCCATCAGAATACAGTATCATCTGTTCCGGATGCGTTTCATCGCAGCGGGATATGCATTGCCACTGTCCCACCAGGGGCGAAACCTCTTCCCCCTCGTATTCGTCGGGATCTGTAACGACCTGCAGATATTCCGAAGGAATCCAGCCGTAACGGTCGTTGTACAGGCACAGCATCCAGTCCCCATATTCGCCGTTTACCCGCACCCATTCTCCCGCGTCCACCGCCAGTATCTCCCTGGAGGCTTCCGCGGCTTCGCTGTGCATCCATGCGAAATCGCAATTCGCCACCTGGTAATACCGGCAATCCGCCGTGAACAGATAATCCCCGATGCACCAGCCCTCGGTGTGCGTCGTCCCGGCAAAGCACCTGCCCTCAAAGGGCTCGTAGTCCGGATAATAAGACCAGAAATCATCCAGCCTGTCTTTTCCGAAGCCCTGTTCAACCGCCCCCAGGTTGGGGTCGAATTCGCCCTCATAGGAATTTTCGTACCCGTCGTCATAGCCGTCGTCGTACTCCGTCCCGTTTGCCCCCGTCAGGTATTCCAGCGGAATGTATCCCGGAATGCCCATGAAAACGCAATGGGCGTAATCCGCCGACACCATGTAACAGTCCTCCAGCAGGGTTCCGCCCGGAACGACGGCACGAGGCACGGAAACGCTGTCCGGCTCCTCTTTCAGATACGGACTGCCCAAAACAATGCAATCGCCCATGGGCAGGACCTGACTCCAGTCGGGTTCCCTGTAAAAGGTGCTCTCGATGACGCGCGCCTCCACGGATTCGCCGCTGTCCGACTGGCCGTACATGTTCACCAGCACCATGCGCTCGCCGCCCTCAAGATATTGCAACTGGAACAGGTAATATTCGTCGGTGGTATGGCCATAGCCGTTCCCGCCCGACATCGGGAATTCCCAGTAATAGATCTCGCTGCCCAGAAGCGCCGCCCGATGCCACAGGGACATAAACATCAGGTACATGCCGGGATCCATAATCGCATCCAGCAAATCGGCCACATTGCTGCAGCCATATTCCTGAATCGTCCAATCCATTTCCGTTCCGATGTCCACCGGGTTCAGCCCAAAGGCCATGCTGTACTGAACGCCGCTGCCCCGCTCCGAGGTCTGGTCGTAGGATTCGATTCGCTCGTAGTATTCTTCCCCGTGCCACAAAATTGCCCAGGGCATATACAGATACGCGTCCTCCGCCCCGGCGGGTACGCCCAGCGTCAGCGCCAGCAACAGCGCCAGCAGGCTCGTCCATTTTCTTATCCGATTCAACGCCTCCTCTTCTGTTCTTTCGTTCAGGATAACACATTTGCCACACAAAAGCAATGATTTCTCCCTTCTTTGCGCAAAAAGGGGCGATTGCACCCTCCCGGCTTCGCAATCGCCCCGAAAACCTGTCACTTCCGTCCCCTGCGCTGGGGGAACACGCATCGGTGGGTTTTTCCGTCGTCTACCATGGTCACGTAAGGCCCTTCCACTTCTTCCCCGTCGCAGGTGACGTTCCGGGCCTCCGGAATGGATTCCATTTCGTACACGCTCGTTTTGTATTGCAGGCGAATTCGGGGCCGTTCCCACAGGCCCGCCAGCGCGTTCATCCGCACCCTGTCGCCCTTCTGTTCAAAGCCCGCCAGCGCCGTCAGGGCGCACAGCAGCCAGCCCGCCGCGCCGGTGTACCAGGTCCAGCCGCCCCGGCCCAGGAAGGGCTCCTCGCCGTATACGTCCGCCGCCAGTACATAGGGCTCCACCCGGTATTTTTCCGCGTCCTCCCTCGTCAGCGCGTGGTTCATGGGCAAAAGCGCCTCCAGCAGGGTTTTCGCCCGGTTCGCGTCTCCCTGCACCGCCAATGCCAGCAGATACCAGCAGGCCGCGTGGGTGTATTGGCCGCCGTTTTCCCGCACGCCCGGGGGATAGGCCGCGATATAGCCCGGGTCGGTCTTCCCGGTAAAGGGCGGAGTCAACAGCCGCATCAGCTTCGCCTCCGGCAAAAACAGCTGCTTCCAGGCGGCGTCCATGGCCGAATCCGCGCCCTTCAGGCCGCCCAGCACGCTCCAGGCCTGGGAAATCAGGTCGATGCGGCATTCGGCGCTTTCGGCAGAACCCATGGCCCGGCCTTCGTCGTCGTATGCCCGCAGATACCATGCCCCGTCCCAGCCGGCGCGTTCCACCGTGCTTCGGGCTTCCCCGGCCTGATCCTCCAGTTTCCCCCGGTCCTCGCCCCGGGGCAGGATTCCCGCGTAATACCCGGCGCAGACTCCGTAAAACATGGTCAGCCACACGCTTTCCCCCCGGCCCCGGCAGCCCACCCGGTCCATGCCGTCGTTCCAGTCGCCGCCGCCCATGAGCAGAAGGTCGTGCCGGCCCTTGCGCCATGCCCGGCGGAAGGCCCGCATGCAGTGGTCGTGCAGCGTGCCGGATTCCCCGGAAAGCCGCATCGGGCCGTAAATATCCTTTGCGTTTTCCGGAATTTCCACATCCTCCAGGTAATTCACCCGGGTCTCCAGAATTTCCGTATCTCCCGTATGCCGCACATAGGCCGCCGTCACCAGCGGCAGAAACAGGATGTCGTCGCTGATATGGGTGCGCACTCCCGTCATGGGCGGATGCCACCAGTGCATGCCGTCGCCGGCCTGAAATTGTCGTTCCGCGCACAGCAGCAGATGCGCCCGCACCCGCTCCGGATCCCGGGGCAGCAGCGCCAGCATGTCCTGCAATTGATCCCGGAAGCCGTACGCTCCGCCCGCCTGGTAAAAACCCGCCCGGGCCCGGATGCGTCCGTCCAGAATCTGCTTCAGTAAAAATCCTCCGGCAAACTGATCCAGCGCGGCATCTCCTGTGGTCAGTACCATTCTGCCCGCGAAATTCTCCCAGGTCTTTCGGGCCGTCTGTCGTTCCTCCGCCGCGCCGGGCTGCGCCCATTTTCGGGCCTCGGCGCAGGCCTTCTGCATGCTGTCCGCCCAGCCCAGGGCGAATTCCACCCGGGCACTTTCGCCCCCGGGAATCTCCGTCCGCACCCGCAGGGCGCAGCCGCCGTCTCCCTGGGCGGTCAGCCCGTCGGGACAGAGCACGCCGCCCCGGCCCAGGAAGGCGGTTCGCCCGGGACAGGTTTCCACCCTGCCCCCGGCGGCGGCCAGATAGGCCACGCCAAAGGCCCCCGCGGCAAACAGCGCCCCGTCCCGGTGCCAGGCGCGGGTCTTCGCCGCGTCGGAAGCGTCCGCGCCCATAAGCCAGTCCATGAACTGTATCGTCGAAATTTCCCGCCGCGTCTGGGTCAGGTTGCGAATCTCCACCCGGAAGCGCAGCGCGTCCTCCATGGCGTAAACCGCGGTCTCCACCCGCAGCCCCCCGGCCCCCACGCTGTACGCGCTTTCCCAGGGCGTGTGCCGCACTCGATAGTCCGCCCAGGGCCGCCAGCCTGGCAGCGCCCGCAGATATTCCCGGCGGCCCTCGTCCACCAGATAGACCATGGTTCCCCATCCTTCGCAGACCGGGTCGTTGTCAAAGTTGGTAATCCGCCGCAGCCGGCTGTTTTCCTGCCAGAAAAAGCCGCCGCCCCGCTCGGTAAAAAGCCCGCCTATGCCGCTTTCCGTGCAGATGAGATTGCTCCACGGAGCGGGCGCGGCCTGTCCGGGGCCTGTAAAAATTTCGTATCCCTCCGGAACCCATCGGCCAAAGTGCTCTTCCGGATGGGCAACGCATTCCGGCCGCATGGGGGCGCAGGGCTGGTTTTCTCCCAATTCCAATTGCAATAACTGCTGCCGCAGCCGCAGCCAGTAGCCCGTTTCTCCTTCGAAGATCAGCGCCGCGCAGCGATGCAGCGCCTCCCGGTGCTGCGGGCTCAGCCGTTCTCCCTCGAACACGCTGAAGCCTCCCGGCGCACCCCGCAGATCCCGCAGGTATCCGGCGGAAAGAATCTCCTCCATGCCGTCCCGCAGGGGCTGTTGATAATCCGTTCCCTGGTCGTTAATCAGCGCCAGATGATACGTCAGCCCCATGGCCCGCAGATATTCGTGCATGCGCACGGCTTCGTGCAGAAGCCCCAGCGCCTCCCGCCCCGGCAGCGTCAATAGCACCAGGGGCGTTTCTCCCGGCACCCCCGGCAGCGGCGGACAGACCCCCGCCCCGGTTCGCGCCGCCAGCCTGGGATCCAGCAAAAGCGCGCCGGCCCGTTCCGCCGCCATGCGCTTTTCTCCGTCCAGGCCGCAAAAGCTCATCAGCGAATGCACATGGGTGCCCGCCAGATGGGCCGCCCGGGCCCCACCGCCGGGCTGCCGCCGTTTCTCCAATGCCTTCTCCAGATCTTCCCGGGCATATAGCCCCACGGAAAAATCTACTTCCTTCGTTTCTCCCGGTGCGATCTCCATGGGGACCCACAGCCCGCTGCCCGGGTCCGTCTGGGGGCCGGGAAAGCCCTTCCGCCAGGGCAGAGGGACTCCTTCCCGGCTCATCAGCTTTCGCCAGTCCGCCTGTTTCTGACAGGGCAGCGACGACAGATGCGCCAGCGTAGGGAATTCCTTTTCCCTCTCCCGCGCCCGGCGGATAAAAAGGATTCCGTCCTTTTCGAACTTTGCTTCCAGAAACAGCCGGAAAAAGGCCGGGTGGGCCTGCAATTCCCCCTGGGTCATCATGGCCGCTTCAAATGCGTCCAATACATATCCCTTTGCCGGGCTCGTCCCCCGGTTGGTCACCGTCACCCGCTTCACCAGCGCCCCATCCTCCGGCGAAACGCAGATCTTCATTTCCCAGCGCAAATCTCCCGTGCGATTTTCAAAGGAAGCCTCCCCCGGGCCGAAGGAGCTGGCGCTGTCTTCGGAATTCAGAAGCAGCCAATCCCCCGCTTCCCCGCGAACCCAGGTCTGCATTCCGTCCCGGCGGCGCAATAAGTCCCCGCCAAACCGGCAGGCCCACAGTTCCTCTCTCCGGTAAGCCAGCTGGCCCCGGGCGAACACCGGCGCAAAGGCCTGTCCCCCGCCCAGCAGGCACAGATCCGCCGCCCGGCTTTCCGGACGTCCCCGCCGCCTGCCGGGGCTGCGTTCCGCCGGGGGCAGGCTTTCGGGGCGCTGCTCCACCCGCCGAAGCCGCAGCCGGGGCGCGCTCTTTTCGTTCAACAGGGGCGACAGGGCCCGGGCCTCAGGGGCGTTCATATAATATTGCACCAGCGCGTCGTTTTTCAGCGCGTTGCAAATGGCGCACAGGCTCATGCCCTGATGGTGCGACATCCAGCTTTTCACAATGCGCGGCTGAATCCGGGCGTAATCCACGGCCTCATACAGCCCGCATTCCCCCTTCCAGCCCATCTCGGCCATTGCTTCCAGATTTTCCGCCGCCTGCCGGGGAAAAACCTGCAGCGCAAGACATCCCGCGTACGGAGCCACCACTTCCCGGCTCACCACGCCGCCCATGCTCATTTCCCGCATGCCAAAGGCCCGATATTGATAATTCAGGTGCATGTCGAATGCGCAATATCCGGATTCCGAAACGCCCCAGGGCCGCTTTCGAGCCGCGCCGTATTGCATTTGCACCCGCACCACCTTCCGGTCGGTTTCCCCCAGCAGCGTGCGGGGCATGCTGCGCATGAGCAGATCGGGCATGAGGTATTCGAACATGGTGCCGCTCCAGGAAAGCAGCGCTCCGCCGGAGGTGGGCCGGCCCATCTTCCGCCAGCTTTCCGGAGGGATCTGCCCCATGCGCATGGCGGTAAATACCAGAATCCGGCTTTCTGAGGCCAGCAGATCATAATACGAAGCGCTCAGCCGCCCCTTTTCCACGTCCTCGCCAATGTGAAAAAGCTTCCGCCGCGCATCATACAGCCGGGTAAAGTCCATTGTCCGGGCCATTTTCTCCATCCGCCCGGCCAGCGGCCCCTCCACCGCCCCGGCGCAGGCCAGCAGCCCCGCCGCCAGATTTCCGCTGTCCACCGCGGAAACATACCGGGGCTTCAGGGGCATAAGGCTGTCCGTGGCATACCAGTTGTAAATGTGCCCGTGCCATTTTTCCATCTTTTCCAGGGTATCCAGGGTCTGTTCCATCCGCCCGCGCATTTCCCCTTCTCCCAGAAAACCCATTTCCCGGGCCGCTACGCAGGAGAGCAGGTACATGGCGATGTTGGTGGGGGATGTGCGCCGGGCCTCCCCTGCGTCCGGGTCCAACTGCACGTTGTCCGGGGGCAGAAAGTGGCTTTCCTCCGTGACGTATCTTTCAAAAAATCCCCAGGTGTCCCGGGCCAGATCCCGCAGAAAATCAGCCTGTGCTTCCGACAGTTCCTGCTTCTCGGGGCTTTCGGACAGCTCCGCCAGATACCCCGGCCCGCAAAGGAACAGCAGCCCCAGCCCCAGCGCCGGCAGGATCCACAGCCCGGAAAACAGCCCCGGAATCAGCAGAATCGCCGCCGTCCGGCAGGGCACCTTCAGGCTCAGGCCGCTGCCCGCCGCGTCCGCGGAAACCACCCAGTCCAATAGCTTCTTTTTGGAAATAAACATGCGATACAATGCCCGGGCTGCCGCGTCCAGCCGGGTCCAGGCGATGGCGGGCAATACCGTCAGTTCCGCCCCCGCCCGGCGCAGCGCGGCCCGGTCTCCCAATATTCCCGCCGGGGCCGCCGCCAGAAAGTGCAGAATCAGCCCCGCGCAGAAGGCCTCTCCCTTCCCCAGCCACAGGGAAAGCAGCAGCGTCGCCATCAGCCCCGCTTCCGCCAGAGAATCCGCCATGTGGGAAAACATCCGGAACCGGTCCAGCCCCGGAATATCCCGGCGGCCCAGCTCCGGCAAAAGCTGCCAGTCGCCTCGGGTCCACCGGTGCAGCCGGGCCAGAAACCGGCGCATGTCCGCCGGAAAACCGTCGTACACGGAAACGTCGTTGAGATGCCCTGCCCCGGCAATGGCGCCTTCGATAAAATCATGGCTGAGAATGCGCTCCTCCGCCAGCTTGCCCTCCATCTCCCGGACAAATTCGGGCATGTCAATCACGGCCTTGCCGCAATACGTGCCAAAGCCCGTGTAATCATGAAATAAATCCGAATTGACCCCGGCATAAGCGCTTACGCCGCCGTACCCGGCAAACAGCCCCACAAAGTCGTTTTTGCAGGCCTCCGCGTCCAATTCCACCATGGGCTCCATCAGGGAAAATCCCCGAAATCCGCCCTCCCATTCCCGCCGGGCGTTCAGGGGATGGGCAATGGCCCCCACCATGCGATGGGCCGTCCCCGGCAGCATGCGGGTGTCCGCGTCCAGGGTAATCACGTACCGATACCGCCCGGCAATGCGCCCGCAGGCCTCGCCCTCCGCGGTAAATTCCCCCGCTTCGCCGCAGATCAGCCGCCCCAGAGCCATCAGCGCCCCGGGCTTTCGGGCCCTGCCCCGGAAAATGCCGTCCGCCGCCGCTTCCGTGCGGCCCCGGTGCAGATAAAAATATTTCTCTCGTCCGGCCCGGCGGTTCATTTCCTCCATGCATTCCCGCACCGCGGCGAGAATTTCCCCGTCGCAGGGCATGTCCTGCTGCGCCGCGTCCGGGAAATCCCCCAACAGCAGATAATCCAGATTTTCGTCCTGCTCCAGACAGCCCAGCGTCTCCAGATTTTCACACAGCTTCCGGCCGCTTCGGGCAGAGGAAATCAGCACCGGCAGCGTCACCAGTGTGCGCCGGTCCTCCGGCAGGGTTTCGTATTCCATCTGCAAAACCGGCCGGGGCCTGCGCAGCCGGGTGCCCGCCTGAGCCATCCATGCCCCCGTCAGCCGCCAGACCGGCGCGGCCAGGGCAAAGGTCCACCAGAGGGACCCCGCCAGCGCACTAAGGCAGAGGGTCAACAGCGCAAATATCCCCAGAAACAGCGCCCGATACCCTGCGCCCCGGGGGTCGGGAATCATCCGGGGCAGTGGCTTTTTCACGCCCATGCGCCGGGCCAGCGCCCTGCGGCCCTCGTCCTCATAAATCCACCAGCAGATTCCGCCCCGAATGGGATCCTGCCGATTCTCCCGGGCGGCGGAAACCGCATACCGGGCCACGGTGGTTTCCCCTACCCCCAGCCGCCGGGCCAGACAGGTCACCTGCCCCCGCAGGGCGCTGCGGGAATCCGCCGTCATGGCGGGATACGTTCCCGCCGGGTCCTCCCGCAATTCCGCCTCCGTGGCGGAAACGGCCTCGAAGGCCTTCTGCCAGTCCGCAGCCTCCAGCACCCGGACCATGGCCGCAATGCCGTCGATGCGCATCAGAGCCAGCCCCCGCCGCTCCTGTGCCAGCCGCACACAGGCGTCCGGGGCCGTGTCTGCCCGTCGCAATGTATTTTCTATTTTCTGCCGCATCTCCGGCTTTTCCATTTCCAGGGCCAGCTGCAGCGCACGCTCATAAAAGGCGGGGCGTTTTCCGGAAATCTCCTCGCCCCCGCCGGTATAAATCCAGTCCTCTGCCGCGCACCAGTCCCGGGCGGCCCTGAGAATGCCCTCCGCCGCCTTCTGATACGCCCGGCAAAGGTGCACCCTCATGGCTTCCGGGAAGGCCCAGTATTCCGCCATGGTCAGCCCCTGCACCTGATCGAAGGCCATCAGCCCCAGCTGCAAATCGGACAGATCCCCGGCGCCCAGGTCCATCAGCGCCCCGGCCACCCGTTCGATGCGGGTCTTTTCCCCGCAGGCGGGCAGCCGCGCTCCGCCCTCCAGCGCCGTGCGCTGGGCGCAGGCCTGCATCAGCCGCACGCTACCCTCCAGATGGGTCAGCATGTCCATCTCTCCCCGCCCGGCAAAGGCCGCCACGGTATCGGGCAATTTCTGCAAAGCGTCCCGGGTCTTCCCCGGCAGACGCAGCCGCATGCTGCCCTCCGCCGTCAGCTCCGCCGCCAGCTTGCTCATCTCCCGGCGCAGCCCACGCCGGCTGGTTTCGTCCAAAAAAGCCATATTCCACCTCCGTACACGGATAGCTTCAGTATGCGCCATTTTGGGAGATTTATCCGGCCAATCAAAAAGCGCCCTTCTCCTTTTTCAGGAGAAGCGCGCCCCAGACTATCGAAAAACCCTTGGAGAGCTCGAGAGGGCCAAAGCCCTCTCGAATTTCAATCGTGCCCAGCGGCATGTACGGTGGGCACGGGAGGA
>CACXHB010000100.1 GCA_902767315.1 uncultured Eubacteriales bacterium | reverse complement strand
TTGCGCATGGTATCGATCTCCTTAGCGATATTTCTATCCAATATTATACCATCTTTCCCCAAAAATGTAAACGTGCTAAGTATCGGCGACGCTTCCCGAACGAAGCCTTTTGCTGCCTGTCAAATATGAATCATTACGGCCCCATAATGGAAATCAGAGGCCAATTCGGATAGGAATCCATCATTTCGTCCATGCAGCGTATGAATTGACGGTAGTAGTCGATGACGCAGGAAGGGTTGGAATAAGCAAGGCTTTCCGCAGCTGCCTGATCAAGGGAAGGATCGCAAAAGGTAAAAAACCAGTTTTTGTTGTCCTTTGACAATTCCTGCGGAACTGCGTCCAGCCCGGTGCTTCCCAGGGCGTCCATGATTAGGCGGATATCGTTGAGCATGGCACGGATGGCGTCATAGCTGTAAAAATTGTATGTTAAGTTCCATTCAAACGCTGCGGGAAAACAAATGCCCTTGATACCGCCAGCATCATCATAACGTTGCTGATTATAGAGCAGCGTTTTATCGAAATGTTTCTTGAAAAAGTATGCCAATAAACCATCAACGTCTAATTCATCAAGGGAGATCTCCGCGCTTTTGCATTCTTCCACACTCTCCCAACCAAAGCGCTCGGTGGAATGACACTTTACTGGCAGAATCCAGAAACAGCCGCCTGGGTCATGGCCGTTATAAATAGTTGGCAACTTGTCAATCACAAAAACACCTCGCCTTCATGACGAGTATACTACAGTGAGCATATGATATCAATGCCCCTTCAAAAAGTATTTAACGGACATTAGTAATGCTTTCCAAACCCGGACTTTCGCTACCCAACCGTCACCGGCACCTCTCTGTTTTGCAATATGTATAATCTGCCATTCTCAAACGCCCATTCGATGTCCTGGGGCGTGCCTGTCATCGCCTGAATGCGCCGCACGGCAGTCCATAATTTGTGAATCTGCCCGTCGCTGATTGAAAATGCCTGCGCCTCTGCTGTTGTAGCCGGGCGTTCAATTAGGCCGCCGTTCTCTACCTGCACCAGGCGCTGCTTCTTGCCCGTCCGCTTTATCAGAATTTCGCCGTGCTCGTCAAGCTGTACGTAATCCGGGCTGATCTTGCCATCCGTCAAGAGCAAATTCACGCCGTATGTGCTTTCGATGATTCCGTGGGCCAGTCCCGTGACCGGATCATGGGAGTAAGCCACGCCGGAACAGCTGGGCTGAAGCATCCGCTGCACCAGCGCCGTCAGGTGTAAATTGGCTTCCGACGCGGCCGCGTTTCGCTCGGCATAGAGTCGAGCGGTTTCGCTGGCATAGGAGGCCAGCAATTTTTTCGCGGCGCGTTCAAAGCTTTCCGGCAAACACCCGTCGAATACCTCGGAATCAAACACGCCCGCATAGGTCAGCGTGCCGTCTTCTCCCGCCGCCGACGAGCGCATAATTGCACTGCCGCGCATCACCTCCGGAAACTGCGCCATTGCTTGCGTGTAAGCTTCGCCGATGCTGTTCCAATCTTTCACATACAGCAAAAAGCCTTCCGGCACGCGAAATCCGGCTTTGGACAACAGCGCCTGTCGTACAGCCTTCCAGCCGAATTTTATGCTATCCTCCTGCGTCGCCGATGAAAACGCCTTTAGACTGAATTTTTCCATCGCACTTCACCTCAAATAAAGCGTCGGAAGATGCTTGTCATCCATAAGCGGCAACAGGTCGTAAATCGGCATACAGTCAAGATCCCGCCGTTTGCATAAGCCGAAGCTTTCCAGATAACAGCCAATTGCGTCCCGCATATCGATGACCATTGGCGACCAGGAGACGAATGTTTCGTTGAAGGCACGTTCCGAATGCTTTTGCAGCGAAAACTTGCACGAAAGCGCCATGAATTCGTTTGCGACGCTGCCTAGGCGAGCGTCTATGGCTGTAAGCGCATTGCCCTGCGACAGGGGAATATAGCGGTGTTCTGTGCTGTTGTCCAGCAGCGTCAACAGCTCCAGCAAATCGACGCCCGTTTCCGCCGACATGGTTCCCAGCCTTTCCATAAGCAGCTCCTCGAAAAAGACTTTGTTGAGAACGGCGTTGTTCAAAAGCAGCGGCCATTGCAGATCGATGTACACGTATTTCATCAACGCCACGATCTCATGCAGTTCTACCAGTCTGCTTTCACCCGCCGCATCCTTTTTGCCCGATGCGGCAATCTGGTTCTTTACGTCTTCCCACGTGAGATGCCGTGAAGCTTTTTCGGAATAACGTGCCGTCAGTCTGGCAGTCTGCGCCGCCCACCACGCAACGGCCACGTCCATGCGACCTCTGCACTGTTTGCAAACACGGCGATAGTGGCTTTCGAGGTCCAGACTATCATCAAATAATCCGCAGCGCAGGTTCAGGCATATTTCATCCAATCCGGGCCGCTGCGTGAGCAAATACTGATAAACATCGTAATAGATGGGCGATTTTCTGCGGAATGATTGATGGAACGTATCGATGTTATACACGCCTTACTTCACCTGCTTCCCCGATTATTTCGACATTCGCTCCCTCGCTCAGTGCATCAAATATGGAATTAATGCCCACGATACACGGGATATGCAGCTCGCGGGCAATGCACGCTGCGTGGCACAGAATCGAGCTTTCTTCAATGAGCAGTCCACAGATGTGTGGATCAAGGCTGGCGATGTTTGGAGGAATATATTCTGCCGCGAGAATCGTGCTTTCGTTAAAGCTTCTGTAAGGCGCTTCTTCATTGAAAAACGCAATTTTTCCAACCGCTTTGCCCTTAGAGGCGGGAATTCCGGTGATGACTTTATCCATATTGATCGACTCCTTCATTTGCACTATGAGTAGTTTATCATGTTTTTTTGTTCTGTAAAGGTAAAATTGATGATAAAATAGCGGTTTACTGCGAGAATTTCCGTCTAACAAAAAAGGCCTGCGAGGGAAATCGCAGGTCAGGGATAAAAGCGAAATTAATATAAGATCGTTTGCGTCAAAGGGGTCGCCGCATTCCGAACAGAATTTTCCGGTGGCCGTCGCACCGCAGGCGTACTTCCAGGCGCTCGCCCCCGGCTGAACCGGCGCACTCTGCTGCGGAGTTTGCCCCTGCTGCTGCGCACCCATCTGAAACAGCTGCGATGCGCTGATTTCGCCGCCATGCTGGGCCATATTCATGCCCATGAAGCCGCAAAGGAACCTTCGAAAGGAGGAAAGCGTCGCAGAGAATAGCGAGCTTTTTCAGCAATGTCAGTCCCTCGAAGGCTCCATCGTCGATGCTCGTTACCGATTCGGGCAGGGTCAGATCCTCCAGATTGGCGCAGTTCGCAAAGGCGCGTTCGCCGATGGTCTCCAGTCCCTCGGGCAGCTCCAGCACCGCAAGATGATCATGGAATTCGAACGTCGCATCGCCGATGGTCTTCACGGTACGCCGCCGATGGGGTCGGGAATGGAGAGATAGGCGGCGTAGGCATTGTATTTGGTGATGGTGCCGGTGGCCGCGTCAAATTCGAAATCTCCTTCGTCAAAGCCGCTGTTGTCCACCGTCACGGTGACGGCGGTGCAGCCTGTACCGGTCAGCGCCGTCTGATAGACCTCCGGCTGATCGTCCGGCACGCAGATGACGGCGTCTTCGGGCAAATCAGTAAAGCAGCCGCTGGCCAGGATGGGGCAAACGCCCGTAAAGACGATTTTTCGCAGAGACGCGTCGCTGCTGAAGGAAACCTCGCCGATGAAGCGCACCCCCGCGGGAATCGTGACATCGGTAAGCTTCGGGCAGGCATACAGATTCCGCTCCCCGATGGCGATGAGGCTGTCCGGCAGCGTCAGGGCGGTAATGGTATTGTCTCAAAAGGCTTTTCGATATCAATTCCGGATGAAGCAAGGTATTTGGCGACTTTCGGATAGGCGGCTCGAATTTCATGAACATAGTTCGGGTAATACTTACAGATGCACAGGTCGCGTTCGCTTATCTGCGCATAATAAGCCTTCGTCTTTTCAATATCCAGGATTAACTCCTCCGATTCAGAATGACCAGCCCGCTCTCCCTTGCGCGGACAGCCAGCTCGGTGCGGTTGCGGAAGCCGGTTTTCTCCAGCATGTTGAAAATATGCGTTTTGACCGTGGCGACGGACAGATGCAGCCGCTCGGCAATTTCCTGATTGGTGTC
Source organism: uncultured Eubacteriales bacterium (assembly GCA_902767315.1). Taxonomy (GTDB): domain Bacteria; phylum Bacillota; class Clostridia; order Christensenellales; family Aristaeellaceae; genus RUG11247. Next base: position 1,293 of record CACXHB010000100.1, on the reverse strand, counting down.
GCCGCCGGTCATCTCCCGCAGAATCTCCAATTCCCGGTCGGTGAATTCGTAGCTGCTGGCCAGCCCCAATTGCAATTCCGGCGTGGCCTCCGGATAAACGGATTCCCCCGCCATGGTGCGCTCCATTACCTCCAGCAGGCTTTCCCGCTGCTCCTCTTTGTACCAGAAGCTCTCCACGCCGATTTTCCGGGCGCGGCTCAGATACGAGCATTCCGGCATGGAGGTCACGATGATGATTTTGATCTGCGGAAAGGCGCGTTTGATGCGTTCCGCCGCGTCCAGCCCGCTTTCGCCGTTTCGAGTGACCACATCCATCAGAATCAGATCCACCGGAAAGCGCAGGCAGTATACGTCCGCCAGCGCCGCGTTGTCGATGGAAATCGCCACCTCGAACTGCTGGGAGGACTGAACGCGCAATTCAAATAATTCCCGGGGCATGGTCTGGTCTTCGACGATCATGGCTTTGTATTTCATGTGGATTCCTGCCTTTCCTGGGGCAAAATCAGCGTCAGCTGAAAGCGTGGGGCGTGATCGACGGTCATCGCGCCGCCGGCGGCTTCCGTTTGGGCCCGCAGGGCGGTCAGCCCGCTGCCCTCGACAATGGGCCCGGCGGGCGCGTCGCCGTCGTTCCGGTAACAAACGCGCCATTCACAGTCGGTTTTCTCACCAGAGATTTCAAGGTGCGAACCGTTTGCATGACGCACCAGGTTCGTCAGGCATTCGTGGGCGGCGGCCTCCACCAGATGGGCGCTTTCCGTGCCCTCCGCGGGGAAAACGCCCCTGCGCTGGATGGTCACGCCGATGGCCCGGGCTGCCTGGGCAAGCTGCCTGAGGCCGTTCGCGGGGGCTTCGTCCCGGTCTCTTCCCAGCAGCAGCCGGGCGTTCTGTCGCCACGCGGCGCAGACGGTTTCCGCATCCCCCTGCACGCCGGAGAGAAATTGCCTGGTTTGCAAAAGAGCATGGCCGATTTCGTCATGGATGCGGGTTTTGGTGCGCAGAATTTCCCTTTCCCGGGTGACCTCATGCACATCCCGGCCATATTGCCGGAGCCGGCGGTTCATAGCCTTCAGCCGCAGGTTATCCTTTTCCAATTCCTGCTGAAGCCGCGCCTCCTCAGTGATGTTCGTGCCGGTAATCTGGTAAACCCTTTGTCCCGCCAGCTTCATCTGCGCCCGTTCGAAGCTCCAGGTCTGGCCGTCTTCCAGAGTGACGATGGGCTGATTCTCAATGGTTTTCCAAAAACTGTTGGCGTTGAGGAGCGCTTCCCCTGTGATAAGGTGGCTCAATTCGTCC
>CACXHB010000099.1 GCA_902767315.1 uncultured Eubacteriales bacterium | reverse complement strand
GGCGTCCTCCGGAGAGATCACCAATACCGCCCCCTGAAACAGACCGCATTCGGAAAATACGCTCAGGCATTTTTCCAACACCGTCTGCTTTCCCAGGGGTTGAAAGACCTTGTTTTCTTCGAATCCGGCCCGGGCCCCTCTGCCCGCGGCCACAATTACCGCCCAGGCGTTCATTTCACCTGGCGGAACATGTCCGCCGCGGCCTGCTTGGCTACGTGGTCGCCGATTGCCAGCACTTCATATTCGGTGTAGCTTTCGCCAAAGCGCACGCCGATGATATCCCCCACCTTGATGGTTGTGCCGGGCTTGCCTTCCTTGCCGTTGACGGAAACATGGCCCGTATCGCACGCGTCGTTAGCCACGCTGCGGCGCTTAATGAGCCGGGAGACCTTCAAAAATTTATCCAGCCGCATACCGGTGACAGGGGCTTTTTCCACGGGCTTTTTCGCCTGCATTGCTTTTCTGCTCATGTGATTTCTCCTTATAAAAACGCAAGAGCTGCCCACAGAGCGGCCCTTGCGATCATGGTGTTTGATTCCGACGGATCAGAATTCGTCCTTCAAGCTCTTGCCCGCCTTGAAAACAGGCGTCTTGGAAGCGGCGATTTCGATGCTTTCGCCCGTGGCGGGGTTGCGGCCCGTGCGCGCGGGACGATCCTTGATCTCAAAAGTGCCAAAGCCCATCAGCTGCACCTTGTCTCCGGCCTTCAGCGCCTCGGCTACGGTCTGGGTAAAGGCTGCCACGGCGGCTTCCGCCTGCTTCCGGGTAAGACCGGCCTTTTCAGCCACGCCGGCAATAAATTCTGCTTTGTTCATTCGTGTTCCCTCCAAATCATGTGAGAATCATGAACTTATTATACCATATTTTGCCATGCGGTGTATGCACGGCGTGTTAAATTTCCACTGCTTCTCCATGCAAAATCTCCGCCGCGCGGAGGGTGAGCTCGCCGGTCTGCCACAGGCCCCTGTCCTGCCCATAGGCCAGCGCTCCCGCCGCCCGGGCCAGGTCTTCCGCCGCCCGGTCGAATTCCGCCTCCTGATAATAGGCGTCGCTTTGCCGGGCCGCGTCTGACAGATCCTCCAGCCGCAGCGCGTTTCTGCGGCCCGCGTCCGGCTCCGGCAGCACCAACAGGCAGCAGCGGTGGTCGTACCCCGTCTGCCGGTCCGCCTGAAACAGCGGTATTTTTACGATCGTTCCTTCCCCGGTCATCAGCGCCGCCGGCGCGTCGTCCGGATAGGTTTCCATTAATTTCAGCTTCACTTCGCAGGCCATTTCCCGGCTGTCGATTTCCCGCACAATGCTGGCGCAGGCCGCGTCCGGCCGCATCTGTTCCCAATCCGAGGCGCTATAGGTCTGCACCGGGCCCTGGGTCAGGGCCGTCAGCGCCCCTTCCTCCGCCGGGCCGGGCAACACCTCCGCCCCCTCCCGGGCCAGCAGACACGCGCTGAGGTCCCGTGCGTCCATTACGCCATATACCACGTCTGTGGCCAGCGCCGCCTTCCGCACCGCCTCGGCCGCCGCCTGAGCGTGTTCGTCAAAGTCCTCCGCCGTCTCGTAGAGGAAATCCAGCGTCTCGTATGAAATTCCCGCCCGATTCAGATATTCCGCCGCGCCGCACCGGCCGGTATGCAAAATTACCCTTGCGCCGCTTTGCAGCGCCTCCAGTGCGCCCAGGGTCAGCTGTTTTTCCGTAAATCCCAGGCCCACCACACGGATCTTCCCCATTTTCTGTTTCTCTCCTGCGCCCACTGGGGGCCGATTTTTCTTTCATTATATCATCGGCTCCCGGCGGATGCAAGGGTTACTGTTCCATCTGTCGGCCCACGATGGCCGCGGTGGTTTCCACCACCTTCTGATCGATGTCCGTCATCTGTGCGCCGGCGTCTTTGCTTAAAAGAATCACGCCGCCGATAATTTCCCCGTCCGCCAGAATGGGTGCTATGATCTGCGCCGTATACTGTTCCGGCTTGTCCTCGGTGGTAATGGGCACCATTTTTCCCCCGGAGATCAGGTTCATCACGCTGGTCTGCCGGTTCTGAAAAATCTGCTCCACCTCGCGGCTCAGGGGCTTTTCCATCAATTCCTTTTTCGACGTGCCGGAAATGGAAACCACCGCGTCCCGGTCGCTGATGCACGCTACATGTCCCAGGGTGCGATACAGCGAATCCGTGTAATCCTTGGCGATGGCGGCAATTTCCCCAATGGGCGAATATTTTTTCAGCACCACCTCGCCGTCATGATCAGTGAATATTTCCAAGGGGTCGCCTTCTCGAATTCGCAGCGTGCGGCGGATCTCCTTTGGGATTACCACTCGCCCCAATTCGTCAATCCTGCGCACGATACCTGTAGCTCTCATATGATTCCCTCCGTCCGGTTTTATGCTTGTTTCAGCCTTTCCTAGTATTTGTTCTAATTGGAGAATTATACGCGATGAATTCTTTGACAAATCTCGACAATTTCACCCTGCCCAAATGTTGCAATTTCCCCTTTCTTCGTTGCAATTACTCCAGCGACATGGTATACTTATCCTGGTATAACAAATAACGCCTGCGGACAAACGCCACAGGCGGAAGTCCTCTTTTGCAAACATCAAAATCCATTTTGAAAGGAAGCCCGCATGCAAAATGCCCGTTTTCAGATATACACCGGCGAAGGAAAGGGGAAAACCACCTGCGCATTGGGTCTGGCGCTGCGGGGCCTGGGCTATGGATGGAAGGTATATTTCGGGCAATTTTTGAAAGACACCGAAACCGGCGAAAGCCGCCTGCTTTCGGCCATGGAGGGTGTGACCTTTCAGCAATTCGGCTCCGGTCGTAGCCTGCTTCCCGGCGTGCGGGCGGAGGATGTGGACCGGGAATGTGCCCTGCGCGGCCTGGAATGCATCAAACATGCTCTCACCAGCGGCGAATACGACCTGGTGGTGGCCGACGAAATTAACATGTCCTGGGTGCTGGGAATGTTGACGGAGGAGGAATGGCTGGAATGCGCTCAGGCGCGTACGCCTTCCACGGAACTGGTGTTTACCGGCAGGGGCCTTCCCCCCTGCGCCCGGGAGGAGGCGGATCTCATCACCGAAATGCGGGAAATCAAGCATTATTACCACGCCGGCGTTTTCGCCCGGGAGGGCATCGAATACTGACATTTACCGCAGAACGCGGTAAAAATATATGCAAGGAGATCCTTCTTATGAAAAAGAGCCTGCTTTCCCTTTTGCTGGTACTGGCGCTGAGCCTCAGCCTGTGCGCCTTTGCCGAAACGCCCGTTACCGACCGGGCCGGCAATCCCGTCACCCTGCCTGCGGACCCCCAGAAGGTGGTCTGCCTGAATTCCGCCGCCTGCCAGACCCTGGAAACCCTGGGCCTGCTGGATCGGTTGGTAGCCGTGGACACCTATTCCCCCATGTATGTTTCCGGTCTGGATTCCCTGCCCCAGTTTGACATGATGAATCCCGACATCGAGCAGATCGCCGGTCTGGAGCCCGACCTGGTGATCATCACCGGCATGTCCGGCATTTCCGGCGACAACCCCTATCAGCCCCTCATCGACCTGGGCGTGTGCGTGGTGGACATTCCCTCCAGCACCAGCATCCAGGGCGTGGAAGAGGACATCCTCTTCCTGGCGGATTGCTTCGGCATGCACGAGGACGGCCAGGCCGTGGTGGACCAGATGCAGGCCAAGATCGACGCGGTGGCCGCCATCGGCGCTACCATCACCGACAAAAAGACGGTGCTGTTTGAAATTTCCGCCCTGCCCGCCATCTATTCTTTCGGTTCCGACACCTTCATGGATGAAATGATCACCCTCATCGGCGCTACCAACGTGTTTGGCGATCAGCAGGGCTGGCTGGCCGTGGCTGAGGAAGACGCGGTGGCCGCCAATCCCGATGTGATTCTCACCAACGTCAACTACCTGGACGATCCGGTGGGTGAAATTCTGGCCCGTCCCGGCTGGGAGAACGTTACCGCCGTGGCGGAAGGTCAGGTTTACGCCATTGACAACACCGCCTCTTCCCTGGCCAACGAGCACATCGTGGACGCACTGGTGGAAATGGCCCTGGCCGTTTACCCCGACGCTTACGCCGAACTGGCCAAGTAAATCATGAAAACGCGGATGAAAATCTGCCTTTGCATCCTTGCCTGCCTCCTTTGCCTTGTGCTGGGGGCAGGCATTGGCAGTTTGACCATCTCTCCCCGGGAAATCTTTCAAATTCTCACGGGCCGGCTGGAAGGGGTAAAGGCCTCCATTCTGATGTCCATCCGGATCCCCCGGGTACTGATGGCCTTTCTGGTGGGGGCAGCCCTCTCCGCCAGCGGCACGGTGATGCAGTCCGTGCTGCGCAATCCCCTGGCCTCCTCTTACACCCTGGGCGTTTCCTCCGGCGCTTCGCTGCTGGCCGCCGTTACCATGCTCACGGGCTTTTCCCTGCTGGGGGCCTTTACGCTGCCCTGCATGGGCTTTGCGGGCGGGCTGTTCACGGTCTTTCTGGCCATGGGCGTCACCGCCCGGCTGGATTCTTCCATGGAAAATCAGACCATCATCCTCTGCGGCATGGTGCTTTCCCTGTTTGTCAACGCCATTCTCACGGTGCTGACCGCCCTTTCCGGAAAATATCTGGATCAGTTGATTTTCTGGCAAATGGGCTCCTTTTCCGCCCAGACGTATGTCAATTGCGCCATTATGGGGATCATTCTGCTGGCGGGAACGGTCGTCCTTGCCAGCCGGGGCACGGAAATGGATTTGATGACCTTTGGCGAGGAACAGGCTCAGGCCGCGGGCGTGGACCTGAAAAAAGAAAAACTGCTGCTTATCGCCCTTTCGGCGCTGCTGACGGGAGCCGCGGTGTCCTTTGCGGGAGTGGTGGGCTTTGTAGACCTCATTGCGCCCCACGTCACCCGGCGCATCTTCGGCGCACGCCACCGGTTGATCGTGCCCATGAGCGCTTTCATCGGCGGCGGTTTTATGGTGGTGGCCGATCTGGCCGCACGCACCCTGCTTTCACCCCGGGAACTGCCCGTGGGCGCGGTGACGGCACTCATCGGCGCACCCTTCTTCGCCTGGATTTATTTTCACAAAAGAGGAGGCGACGCCTGATGCTGCAGCTTTCCGGCGTCAGCGCCGGTTATCAGGGAAAGGACGTTCTGTTTGATATTTCCGCATCCTTCGAGCCCGGGGTAAATTACTGCCTCCTTGGGCCCAACGGCTGCGGCAAGACCACCCTTTTGCGGGCCATAGCCCGGCTGATCGATTACCGGGGCAGTATCTCCTGGAACGGAACCGATTTGAAGAAAATGTCCCGGCGGGAAATTGCGGGGCATATCGCCGTGATGTGTCAAAATTCCGGTTCCTCTTTTTCCTACAGCGTCTACGACGCGGTGATGCTGGGGCGCTATGCCCGCATGAAGCGCACCCTGTTCTCCGGCCCCGGCGAAAAAGACCGGGAGGCGGTGCGCAATTGCCTTGAGCGCACCAATCTGTGGGAATTGCGCAAGCGGCCCATTGATCAGCTCTCCGGCGGCCAACGGCAGCGGGTCTTTCTGGCCCAGGCCCTGGCTCAGGATCCGGACGTAATTTTGCTGGACGAACCGGCCAATCATCTGGACATGCGCCACCAGATCGACCTGGTGGATTCCCTGCACGCCTGGACCGCCGACGGCTCCCACAGCGTCATCGGCGTATTTCACGATATTGACCTGGCGCTGCGGTTCAGCGAAAACATGCTGTTTCTGAAGGATGGAAAGTTATTGGCCCAGGGACCCTTTGCTCAGGCGGCCAACCGGCAGTTTTTGCAGAATGTATTCGAAATGGACGTGGTGGGCTACATGCAGGCCTCCCGCCGAAAATGGGACGAAGTCTCCTGAAAACACAACAACCGCCAGGGATTCGCGCCTGAGCGGTTGTTGTGTTTTATTCCAGCGCACGCTGCATGCGCGTATGTAGGTCGTTCTCTTTATTCTGCGTCCATCTATCGCCGGGTAAAAAGCGCCTTCACGTTCAGCACTCTGTATATCGCCGCGCCTGCCATCCAGATCAGCGCCGCCGCTGCCAGCAGGATCAGCACAGCCACTCGAACGGGTTTCCGCATGCATGCACCTCCTAAAGGTTTTGCCCTTAGACGGCCCATTTATGCAAAGAGTTCCCAGCCTTTTCCAAATTTTAATTTCTCGCTTCGATGCTGCCGCCGTTGGAAAGATCATGGCCTTCCAGCAAAAGCAATTTTTCCGCCAGAAGCCGGGCAAATCCGCCGACAATGGCCGCCGAAGCGATCAGTTCCGAGGTGTTGCTCACCGCCAGCTCCGTGCGGTCCTGATGATCCAGAATGGCCGCGGCGCTGAGGCGCACCTGCTGCACGAAATAATTCGCCGCGTGCCGGTGGCGCTGCACGTAGGATTCATACAGCTTCTGCACTTCCTCCTCGGAAAGACCCTGGGGAATCATCCGGCTGATCATGGCGATGCTCAGGCTCTGCTTCAAAGAGCAGATCATAATCAGATATGCCAGATGCACCCGGTAATATTTTTTCTTCCGGGGCTGGGGCATAATGCGCGTGCGCACATAATTATTAATGGCGGCGGCCGTAATGGGCTGCTCGTCCTTCAGTTCCGGGGGCATGTAGTCCAGGTATTGCTTCAAAAGCTCGATCACCTGCTCCATATACAGCCCGAAATCCGGAATCTCTTCCCAGTCCGGCAGCCTGTATTTTTCCAGAAATTTTTCCCAACGGCGCAATTTGCCCGCAATCAATGCTTTATCGTAGCCCATATTGTATTCACATCCTCCGCTCCTTTTAGTATAGCACAAATTGTTCTAAGGTGCAAAGAGAAACTTTACGTGATTCGGTTGATATTGCGTACGTTATGTGCTAATCTAATATCGTACATTAGATTTATTTGTGAGGCAAACTATGTTTCAGATACTAACCGATACTTCCGCCAACCTGGACACTGCCGTGCTCCAGCAGCGCAATATTCACGTAATTCCCTTCCATTTTTATGTGGACGGCCAGTCTCATTTCTGCGAAAACACCGCCAAATTTGACGGAAAGGCATTTTACGACGCCATTCGTGCCGGTGCGCGCAGCACTACCTCCCAGATTTCTCCCCAGGCGTATATCGACGAGATGACCCCCATGCTGGCGGCGGGAGACGACGTGCTGTTCGTCAGCATGTCCTCCGGCATCAGCGGCTCCTTCGCCTCTTCTCAGGTGGCGGCGCAGCATCTTTCCGCCGAATTCCCTCAGCGCACGATCCGCCTGGTAGATACCCGGGGCGCATCCCTGGGGGAAGGACTGCTGGCCCTCCGGGCGGCGGATATGCGGGACGCGGGCGCGGACATTGACGAAACAGCCGACGCGATTTTCGCCCTGCACCGGAATATGTGCCAGATCTTCACCGTGGAAGATTTGAAATATCTGCGGGCCACGGGCCGGGTGTCCGGCGCGGCGGCGCTGGTGGGCAGCATTTTGCAGATCAAGCCCCTGCTGAAGGGGGACGACGAGGGGAAAATCGTCTGCTTTTCCAAACTGCGGGGACGGAAGCGCTCCATTCAGGCCATGGCCGAGCGTTACGACGAATTGGTGAAGGACGCGGAAGCCCAGACGGTGGGCATTGCCCACGCGGACTGCCCGGAGGACGCGGAAATGCTGGCGGCGCTGCTTCGGCGCAATCATCCGCCCAAGGAGATCATGACCGTGGTTTACGAACCCGTGACCGGCTCCCACGTGGGCCCCGGTGCGCTGGCACTGTTCTTCCTGGGGGACGAAACCGCCCGGGACCGCATCTGACCGGCGGGAAAATGCGGTCTATCGATAAATTCTTCTGAATATGCTTTGCAAAGCGGCGGGAAACGTGCTATGATGATAGCAGCAAATGATGGACAGGAGTGACCGGAATGTATACCGAAGAAATTCAGGGTCTGTTCCAATTTTTGAAAAGTTCTCCCACCGCTTTCCACGCCGTGGATTCCGCCTGTCGGACGCTTTCGGGCTTTACGCCTTTGAAGGAATGCGAAAAATGGAACCTGGTTCCCGGCGGAAAATATTACGTAACCCGCAACCGTTCCAGCATCATCGCCTTCACCCTGCCGGAGGGGGATTTTGATTCCTTCCGCATGGTGGCCAGCCACAGCGACTCCCCCACCTTCAAGATCAAGGAAAACGCCGAGATTTCCGTGCGGGATCACTATATTCAACTGGATGTGGAACGCTATGGCGGCATGATCTTCTCCACCTGGTTTGACCGGCCCCTTTCCATCGCCGGACGGGTCATCCTTCGGGACGCTCAGGGGCTGCACACCCGTCTGGTGGATCTGGGCCGCCCGGCGGTGATGATTCCCAACGTAGCCATTCACATGAACCGGGAAGTCAATTCCGGCTATAAATACAACGCCGCCGTGGACATGATGCCCCTGTGGAGCGATTTTGCCGGCAAGGGCTCCTTCCGGGACAAAATTGCGGAAGCCTGCGGCGCGAAGGCGGAAGACGTGGTGGGCAGCGATCTGTTCCTGTATAACCCCATGGAGGGCTGCCAGTGGGGCGTAAACGGCGAATTCATTTCCGCCCCCCGGCTGGACGACCTGGAATGCGCCTATTCTTCCCTGCAGGCCTTCCGGGATCTCACCCCTCGGGGACATGTGAACCTTTGCTGCGTCTTCGACAACGAGGAAGTGGGCAGCGGCACCAAGCAGGGTGCGGACTCCACCTTCCTTTCCGACGTGCTCCGGCGCATCGCCCTGGCCTGCGGCAAGGACGAGGCCGAAACCGCCGCCATGCTGGCCGGCAGCTTCATGCTCTCCGCCGACAACGCTCACGCCACTCATCCCAATCATCCCGAATACGCCGACAGCCAGAATCAGGTGTTCATGAACGAGGGCATCGTTATCAAATTCAACGCCAACCAGAAATACACCACCGACGGCGTTTCCGAGGCCCTGTTCCACGCGGTTTGCCAGAAGGCCGGCGTGCCCGTGCAGCATTTCGCCAATCGTTCCGATCTGGCGGGGGGCTCCACCCTGGGCAACATTTCCGGCAGTCATGTTTCCGTCAATACCCTGGACATCGGTCTTGCGCAGCTGGCCATGCATTCCAGTTACGAAACCGCCGGCGCGAAGGACGTGGATTACATGATTCGCGGTATGCGCGCCTTCTACGAGGCCGACCTTACCGCCGTGGACGACGGCGAATACCGGCTGAACTGAGTTCGATTCCCCGAAGCGCCTGCTCCGGGGATTTTTCGTTTCTTGACAAACTCGCCTGAGAAATACTATATTGTCGAAAAGAAAAACAAGGGACTGAAAGGAAGGATGGGACAATGGCGTTGGATCCTACCATCAGCATGGCGAAACAGATGGCGCAGGTGCAGCCGGACATGCGCTACTCGGGCGGCGACGTTCGCGCATGGCAGCGGCAGGCCCGGGAGACGCTCGCTCAACTGGTGGGCTATCAGGGCAGACCCACGCAGGCCAATTACACGGTAGAATGGGTGCATCAGGAAAACGGATACACCGAAACCCGCTTCACCTTTGACCCGGAGCCGGACGTCACCAGCATCGGCCATATTCTGATTCCCGATTCCGTGCGGGAAAAGGCGCCCATGATCGTCTGCGTGCAGGGCCACGCCAAGGGCATGCACGTTTCCCTGGGCCGGCCCAAATACCCGGGAGAGGAAGCCACGATTTTCGGCGGCGACCGGAATTTCGCCCAGCAGATCGTCGCTCGAGGGCAGATCGCCCTGGCCCTGGAGCAGCGGGGCTTTGGAGAGCGCGGCGGCACGGCGGACGGCCCGGACTGCCACCAGGCAGCGGTTCAGGCGCTGTTGATGGGCCGGACGATCATCGGCCAGCGCTGCTGGGACATCTCTCGGGCCATCGACGTAGTGCAGGCCCACTTCCCTCAGGTGGATTCGGACAGAATCGCGCTGATGGGCAATTCCGGCGGCGGCACGGCGACGATTTACGCCGCAGCGCTGGATGAGCGCATTGCCGCGGCCATGCCCTCCTGTGCGCTGGCCGGGTTCCGGGCTTCCATCGGCATGCTGAAGCACTGCATTTGCAATTACGTGCCCGGCATTATGCTGCATTTCGACATGGGGGATCTGGTCGCCCTGGCCGCGCCCAGACCGTATGTGGCGGTCAACGGTGCGCACGACGGGATTTTCCCCCTGGAAAGCGCCAGGGAACAGTGCGAGATTGCCCGGCGGGTATATGGCGCGCTGGGCGCGGAGGAAAAGCTGCGGCACGTGGTGGGCCCGGAGGGACATCGGTTTTACGCGGACCTGGCCTGGCCCGTATTTGACGAAATCACCGGCTGGAAAAACAACGGCTAACATTCATCGCAAAAAAATCCCCGAAGCAACGCGCTCCGGGGAATTTTTGCGTCAGCTGATGGTGCTGATATCGTAAGGGGTGGTCTGATAGACGTAATAGTTCAGCCAGTTGGAATACAAAAGGTTCGCGTGGCTGCGCCAGGTGACGTTGGGTTCCCGGGTGGGGTCGTCCTCCGGAAAATAATTCACCGGCACGGGCGTATCCAGCCCCGCGGCCTGATCCCGCAGATACTCGTTTTTCAGGGTGTCGCCGTCGTATTCCGAATGCCCGGTAATGAAAATCTGCCGGCCCAGCTTGGTGGCCAGGGCGTAAATGCCCCCCTCCCGGGAGCTGGCCAGAATCTTCAATTCCGGCGCCTGCAGCACGTCCTCCCGGCGAATGGTGGTATACCGGGACTGGGGCACCATGAACACATCGTCAAATCCCCGCAGCAGCATGGAGCTTTTGTGCTCCTTATAATGGGGATACACGCCGAAGAGCTTTTTGCCCATGTCGTGTTTTTCGATGCCGTAATGATAATACAACGCCGCCTGAGCGCCCCAGCAGATGTGGAAGGTGCTGGTTACATGGGTCTTGGTCCATTCCATGACCTCACACAGTTCCTTCCAATAATCCACCTGTTCAAATTCCATGCGTTCCACCGGTGCTCCGGTAATAATCATGCCGTCGTACTTTTCCCCCCGAATCTGATCGAAGGGCTTATAGAAGGCCAGCATGTGTTCCTGAGAGGTATTCCTGGTAACGTGGCTGCGCAGCTGAATCAGATCCAGCTCCACCTGCAGCGGCGTATTGCCCAGCAGCCGCGCCAGCTGGGTTTCGGTGGCGATCTTGGTGGGCATCAGGTTCAAAAGGGCGATTTTCAGGGGACGAATGTCCTGCGTCAGCGCCCGGGTTTCCGTAATGACGAAAATATTTTCCGAAAGCAGCGTCTCCGTGGCCGGCAGACTGTTGGGAATTTTAATGGGCATGGGTTTCTCCTTCCGCGCACTTCAGCGCCTGATCCAGATCAGCCAGAATGTCCTCGATGTTCTCAATGCCGATGGACATGCGCACCATTTCGGGCTTCACGCCGCAGGCCTCCAGCTGGCTGTCGGTAAGCTGCCGGTGAGTGGTGCTGGCGGGATGCAGCGCACTGGTGCGGGCGTCGGCCACGTGCACCACGATGGCCGCAAGCTTCAGGCTGTCCAGAAACTTCATGGCCGCGTCCCTGCCGCCCTTCACGCCGAAGGACACCACGCCGCTGCAGCCCAGAGGCAGGTATTTTTTCGCCAATTCCCGTTGGGGCGAGGATTCCAGACCCGGGTAATTCACCCATGCCACCTGCGGATGCTTTTCCAGGAAAAGGGCCGCCTGCAGGGCGTTGTCGCTGTGCCGGCGAATCCGCAGGGCCAGGGTTTCCAGCCCCAGATTCAGAAGAAACGCCGCCATGGGCTGCATGGTGGATCCCAGATCCCGCATCAATTGCACCCGAGCCTTGGCGATATACGCCGCCGGGCCAAAGGACTGGGTATACACCACGCCGTGATAGGATTCGTCGGGGGTAGTCAGTTCCGGGTATTTTCCGGAAGCGGCCCAATCGAATTTTCCGCTGTCCACCACAACGCCGCCCACCACGCAGGCATGACCGTCCATGTATTTGGTGGTGGAATGGGTCACAATATCCGCGCCGAATTCAAAGGGGCGGCAGAGAATGGGCGTGGCGAAGGTGTTGTCCACCACCAGCGGCAGTCCGTGGCGATGGGCGATATCGGCAAAGCGCTGAATATCGAAAACATCCAGGGCGGGATTGGCGATGGTTTCGCCGAAAACCAGCCGGGTGTTTTCATCAATCAGGGCCTCGATTTCCCCATCGGTCATTTCCTGGGTGGCAAAGCGCACCTCGATGCCCATGCGCTTGAGGGTAACAGCAAACAGGTTCACCGTGCCGCCGTAAATGGCCGCGCAGCTGACAATATTCTGGCCGGCGGAGGTAACGTTCAAAACCGCGAACAGATTGGCCGCCTGACCGGAGGAAGTGAGCATGGCCCCCACGCCGCCCTCCAGCGCCGCGATTTTTTCTTCGACAAACGCCAGGGACGGGTTGGAAATGCGGCTGTACATATGACCGTCCGCCTTCAGATCAAACAATTGGCCCAGGGTATCGGCGGAATCGTATTTGTAAGTGGTGCTCTGATAAATGGGCATCACCCGGGGCTGACCGTTTTCGGGCCGATAGCCCGCCTGCACGCACATTGTTTCCGGCGAATAATGTTCCATAGCGTTGCCTCCTTTTGTTGTTTCCAAATTTTTTCTATGGGAAATCCCCTTATTTCGAGGATTTGCCGCCCTTCAGTTTGCCCAGAATCGCCCGGGAAATCCCCGCCAGCTGCCGTTCCTGCAAAAGCAGTTCCACCAGCCCGTAGCAGCCCAGGGACACCAGAGAAATCGCCGCCAGGCGGAAGAAAACCATGATTCTGCCCGCCGCGGGCGCCATGGCTCGGTCCATTGTCCAGCACACCAGGGCGCATACCGCGCCGCCCGCCAGCACTTTTATCAGATCCAGCCCCGTGCGCTTCAGCCCCAGGCCCCCCAGCCGCCGGGACAGGCTGCGCAGAAGCACCGCCATGGCCGTGGCCCCCGCCAGCGTGGTGGCCAGGGCAAGGCCGTTGGCCCCCATCAGCGCCCGAAGGATGAAGTTCAAAATCACGTTCAGCACCACCGCCAGACAGCCCACCCGGAAGGGGGTCCTGGTGTCCTTCATGGCGTGGAAGGCCCGGTTCAGCAGATCCCGCAGGCCGAAGGTGAGCACGCCGATGACATAGAACAGAAATGCTCCTGAGGTCATCTGGATGGAACGGTCGTCAAACCGGCCGCTGCCGTAGGCAAAGCGGATTACGTCCACCCGCAGCACCGCACAAATCAGAATAATGGGCACCAGCACCAGGGAAATGGTCTCCATGCAGCGGCGAATCACCGCGGCAATGCCCTTGGTGTCCCGGTTGGCCACCAGCTTGGAAAGCTTGCTGAAAATAACGGTGGTCAGGGGCACCACCAGAATGCCGGAGATGAATGTAATGAGCTTATAGGCGTAATTCAGGGCGGTCATGGCCCCGTCTCCCAGTCCGGAGGCCAGCCAGTGATCAATCATGTGGTTCAGTTCCGAAACCGCCATGGACAGCATGGCCGGAACCGCCAGCGTCAGAAGCTGCCGGAACCGGGGATCCGCCAGATCAATATGGGCCGAATATTTGAACCAGCCGAAGAAGAAGGGCAGCTGAATCAGCACCTGCAAAACGCCGGAGACGAACACGCCCCAGGCCAGGGCCTGAATACCGTAACGGCCGGAAAAGCACACCGCCGCCACGATCACCGCCAAGCTCAGGGGAAAGCCCGTCAGCTGCGCCGCCATGAATTTCTCCCGGGCGTTGAGCAGGGTGGACATGACGATGGAGGTGACGTTGAACACCAGCGAAAGCATCATGATTCGGGTCAGCTGGGCCGTCAGCTCCAGCTTTTCCGGGGAAAATCCGCTGTATACCAGGCGCACCAGCGGCCCAGCGAAGACGTACATAATAGCCGCGATCACCAGCGCCGCCAGGGCGAACAGATTAAAGGAATTGCTGCCGAAGCGATTGGCCGCCCTGGGCCCGCCGTCCTTTTCCGCCTGCACGAAAAGAGGCACCAGCGTGGAGGTAATGCAGGAATTAAACAGCAATACCGGCAGATAGAACATGCTGTACGCCGCGGTATAGGCGTCGCTTTCGATACCGGTGCCGAAATAATTCGCGGTAATCATGTCCCGGGCAAAGCCGCAAAGTTTGCTGACGATAATGACCAGCGTCACCGTCAGCGTAGTTCGAAACAGTCGTTCCCTGCGCGCCAAGTTTTCCACCTTCCAGTTTCAATGATTTGTCGTGGCCCTATACGCGAACGATGCGTGGATCCACCTTTTTTCCGTCCACGGTAATTTCGCACATCCGGCCGTTGAGCAGCGTGCCGGGATTGATCAGCAAAACGCCGCCCACGTATCCGGTAAAGGGCTCGTGGGTATGGCCGAACAGCGCCGCCTGGCACAATTGCTCCTCGGCATAATAGGAAAGGGCGTCCAGCGAGGTCTTCACCCCGAATTTATCCCCATGCACCGCCAGAAAGCGGGTGTGCTCCACGGTGAAAATCTTTTCCCGATCCCACCGGTCCATGATGTCGCAATTTCCCCGGACGCAGAGCACTTCCCGCTCCAGCCGCTTTTCCAGCCAGGCCGCGTCCCCCCGGAAATCCCCCAGATGCACCAGATAATCGGGCTTCTGCCGCTCAATATACTGGGCGGCGAATTCCAGCATGGCCACCGCGCTGTGGCTGTCCGAAAGCACAATCAGTTTCTTCATAGCTTTTTCAGCAAATCCGCAATAGCCCGGGCCCGGTGAGACACCGCGTTTTTCGCCGCCGCGTCCGCCTGGGCAAAGGTCACCCCCAAATCGTGAGAGAGGAACAGCGGGTCATAGCCAAAGCCGCCTTCCCCCTGATACTGCCGGAGGATTTCGCCTTCGCAGGCGCCTTCCCCCACCACGTCTTCCCGGCCCGGCGCACACAGCGCCACCGCGCATTCATACCGGGCGGTGCGGGGCTCCGCCACTTCTTCCAGTTCCTTCAGAAGCAGCTGGTTGTTGGCCTCGTCGTCTCCATGCACGCCGCAATACCGGGCGGAATGCACGCCGGGACGGCCGCCCAGCGCGTCCACCGTCAGCCCGGAATCATCCGCCAGGGCGGCGCAGTGGCAGAAATTCGCCACGGCCCGGGCCTTAATCAGGGCGTTTTCCCGGAAGGTTTCGCCGTTTTCCTCAATGTCCCCCTCAAAGCCCGCTTCCCGCATGGAGATCACGTCATAACGATCCCCCAGCAGGGCGCGCATTTCCCGCAGCTTGTTAAAATTGCCGCTGGCCAGCACCAGCCGGGGCTTTTTGCCGATGATGTACGCCTTTTCTCCCAGGGCGGAGCGCTGTTTTTCCATCAATTTCTCAATGCCATCCTCCGCCAGATCCAGCAGGGCGTTCAGTTCCCCGCGGGTGTAAGCGCGGCCTTCGCCGGTGCCCTGCACTTCTACAAAGCCCTTTTCCCCATTGCGCTCCAGGGTCATGACCACGTTCATATCCACCTGAGCCCTGGAATCCTGGGCATATTCCAGATCCAGCACGCACTGGTCGTCTACAATGCCCACGGAAACCGCCGCCACCTGCCGCACCACCGGGCTGTCCACCAGATCGCTCCGGGCGATGAGTTTTTCCACCGCCAGACATAGGGCCACAAACGCGCCGGTGATGGAAGCGGTACGGGTGCCGCCGTCGGCCTGAATCACGTCGCAATCGATATAAATGGTGCGCTCCCCCAGCAGTGAAAGATCGCAGGCCGCCCGGAGGGAACGGCCGATGAGCCGCTGGATTTCCACCCCGCGGCCGTCCTTTTTAATGCCGTCCCGGGCCTTGCGCACGGGGGTGGAGCCGGGCAGCATGGCGTATTCCGCCGTGAGCCAGCCGCCTTTGCCCTTCCGGAAGGGCGGCACGCCCTCCACCACGGAAGCGGTACACAAAACGCGGGTGCGGCCGCAGGAAATCAGTACGGAACCTGCAGCCGCATCCGTAAAGTCCGGAATTATGGTAACTTCGCGCAATTTTTCATCCATTGTAAGTCTTCCTCCCGTTTATTCGCCTTCGAAAATCGCGTCCGACTGAGCCTGTATGGCGGCGGATTCGATCTCCGTGGCCACGTTGGAAAAGGTCGGCGCGGTCAGCACGCCTTCGCCCGCGTCCCACTTTTCCCCTTCCACGTAAATCTCCACGCTGTCCACGCCTTCAAACTGGGTGCAGGTTACCACCAGAGCCTTCAGCGCCAGCCGTCCGCCGTCGATATTGTTGACAATCTGCATAAATTCCTTGGTGAAATTCAGCTTGGCGACGCCGTTTTCCACCTGCACGTCGATGAGCCCGCAGCCCTTGGGCACCGCCTCGTCCAGCGCCTCCGACAGAGGGCCTTTGGTCATTTCCAACACCGCCGTGTCCAGATCCGCCCTGGAATACACCATGCGGGTCACCGGCACCACCACGGAGGCGGAATCCCCCGGGAAATACAGGGTCAGCTTTTCGCCCTTGCCCTGAGCGGAAGCGTCCTGCTTTTCCAGATTCAGATCGCCCCGGGTAAATTCCCCGGAAACATCCGTGCCGTGGGGCAGTTTTTCCAGCTTTTGCCCGCCGAACAAAAATTCTACCCGGTCTACCGTGTCGAATTCCGTCAGCGTCTGCACGATGGCGGCGATCATGTTGTATTCCGCCCCGGCGTCGGGCAATTCCAGCGCTTCCTTGCTCAAATCGATGCGGGCCTTGCCCTTTTCGATGTCCAGATCCATGGTCACGTTTTCCGGAATCACCGTGCGCAGCCCCAGCCGGGCGGCCTGCATGTCGTTGGGGCCGGAGGCGACCATCAGCGAAAGGGTGGCCTTGGCGATGCCGTCTTCATAGGGCACGCTGGTCAGAACCGGCACCAGATAGCCGAAATTGTCCTGATAATACACCACGGTGTCCACGCCGCCGGATACTCCCAGCGTCGCCCCAGTGCCCGGGGTCGGGCTGACGGGTTCGAAGGTAATCTCCGGCGCCGGGGTGGCGCTCCCCGCCGTTTCCCCGCCTTCGCCGTCTGCCAGCCATAGCCGCCAGACGCACAAAAGCGCCACTGCCAGCAGGATGATGATCAACGCGAGCAGGTACATCCTGCGCTGACCGACGTTTAATTTCATAGGAAACCCTCCTTGCGCATGTCCTTCAAGGCAAATGTATTCGCGCCTTTGCCCCGGTATTACGCGGTAGGCCCCGCAATCATTTTATCACATGGCGTTCGGTTGCGCAATCTTCCGAGATGAGATATAATATAATCAGAAATATTATTTCCGTTTTGACACAGAAAGGGGGCGTCGCAGCATGCCCATGGACGGTTTTACCCTGGGCTTTGTGGCACGGGAGCTGGACCGGTTGCTTGCCGGCGGCCGCATCGACCGGGTGGCCCAGCCGGAGCGGGACGAATTGATTCTCACCGTGCGCAACGGCGGCCGCAACATGCTTCTTCTGCTTTCCGCCAGCGCGGATTGCGCCCGCGCCCATATTACCGACGTAAAAAAGAACAATCCGCTGGAGCCTCCGGCCCTATGCATGCTTCTGCGCAAGCGCATTGTGGGCGGAAGGGTCACCGGCGTTACCCAGATCGATTGCGACCGCATTCTGGAAATCGGCATTGAGCACCGGGACGAATTGGGTGATCTTACCTGCGACCGGCTGGTCTGCGAATTTATGGGCCGGCATTCCAACCTGATTCTGGTGGATCAGCAGGGCCGCATTGCCGACAGCGCCCGCCGGGTGAACGAAACCATGTCCTCCGTGCGGGAGGTGCTGCCGGGGCTGCGCTACGAACGACCGCCGGCCCACGGGAAAATCCCCTTCGACAGCGTTACGGAACCGGTCCTTTTCCAGGCCATGAGCGGTCAGGGCGGAGCTCTGCGCTCTGTCATCGCCCGCTGCGTCAGCGGCATGTCCGCGGTAACGGCGGCGGAGCTGGCCTATCGGGCCACCGGCAACGAGGACGCGCACATGGACGAAATCCATCTGGAAAGCGTATGCGCGTCTCTGGCGGAACAGTTCCGCCGTCTGCCGGAATCCGCCGCCCCCGGGGTGCTCTATGGGGAAGACGGTGCGCCTGTGGACGTAAACGCCTTTGTTTACGAAAGCCGCCGGGCCTTGCAAAGGAAGGATTTTTCCACCCTTTCGGAGGCGCTGGACGAATATTACCGGGCCAAGGACCAAACCGAGCGCATTCGCCAGAAATCCCAGAACATCCACCGGGTATTGAAAAACAACATCGAGCGCTGCCGGAAAAAACTGGCCCTGCAAAACGACGCGCTGCAGGGAGCGGCCCGGATGGACGAATACCGCCGCTATGGCGAGCTCATTACCGCCAGCCAGCATCTGATCCGCAAGGGCATGAAGGTCTGTGCCCTGCCGGATTATTATGCCGAGGGCATGCCCATGGTGGACGTGCCGCTGGACGAAAAGCTCTCCCCCGCCCAGAACGCCCAGCGATACTTCAAGCTGTATCAGAAGGCCCGCAGCGCCAAATCCCTGGCGGCGGAACAGATTCAGAAAACCGGTGAGGAGCTCTATTATCTGGAAGGCCAGATGGAAAATCTGGAAAAGTGCGAGGACGAGCCGTCCCTGGCGGAATTGCGGGCGGAATTGGAAAAACTGGGCTATGTCAGCGCCAGCCGCAGCCGAAAGCAGATCAAGCAGCTGCCGCCCTCCGTGCCCATGAAGTTCACCTCCCCCGCCGGACGGGTGATTCTGGTGGGCAAAAACAACCTGCAAAACGACAAGCTCACCTTCACCGCCGAGCCCGGGGAGACCTGGCTCCACGCCAAGGACATGCCCGGTTCCCACGTCATCATCCCCGGGGACGCCCCGGACGACGAGACGCTGCTGTTCGCCGCCCGGGTGGCCGCGAAATACTCCAAGGGCGGCACGGGCTCCCACGTGCCCGTGGATTACACCCTGCGCAAATACGTAAAGAAGCCCTCCGGCGCAAAGCCCGGATTTGTCATTTACACCCATCAGCGCACACTGTACGTAGACCCCATAACGGAGGTATGAGAAAATGTCCGTAAAAGTTCGTTACGATGACGATCATCGCATGATTCTGGAAAACCTTTCCTGCGATTGTCCCTGCGACCACGCCCAGCCCAATCAGGATATATACGTGGGCAAGGGGCTGATTCCCCGCCTGCCGGAATACATCGCCCGACGGGGTCTGGGAACACACTGCGTGGTGGTCTGCGATGAAAACACTTACAAAGTCGCCGGGGAACAGGTGTATCAGGTGCTGAAAAATGCCGGTTACGACGCGATTTTGCTGAAATTTGTCCGCGAAGGCGAACTGGTGCCCGACGAGCGCACCATCGGCGAACTGCTTTTGACCATTCAGCCGGAAACGGAATTCCTGGTGGCCGTGGGCTCCGGTTCCATCACCGACACCTGCCGGGTGAACGCCGCGCGCTGCAAGCTGCCCTTCGTCAGCGTGAGCACCGCCCCCTCCATGGACGGCTACACCTCCGTAGTGGCGCCGCTGATTCTGCGGGGCACCAAGATTCACCGGGCCGGCCCCTGCCCGGAGATCATCGTGTGCGATCTGCAGGTGCTGGCCACCGCGCCTTTGGACATGGTGCGCTCCGGCGTGGGCGACGTGCTGGGCAAATACATCGCCATTGCCGACTGGCAGATCGGCAGCGTCATCAACGACGAGCCCTATTGCCCCACCTGCGGCGAAATCGTGCTCAACGCGGTAGCCAGCCTCATCGACAACATCGACGAAATCCGCAACCGCACGGAAAAGGGCATGCAGGTGCTTATCGAAGGTCTGCTGCTGGCAGGCATCACCATCATGATCGTGGGCCACACCCGGGCGGTGGCTTCGGTGGAGCACAACGTAGGCCACTTTGTGGAAATGAAGATGCTGGAACGCTACGGCAAGGCGCCCTCCCACGGCGCGACGGTGGGCGCGGCCACGCTGATGGTCTATCCCGCCTTCAAGCGGTTTGCCAATGAAGACATTTCCGGCATTGATCCGGAAAAGCGCTTCCCCATGCCCGTGGAAGAGCGCCGGGCCTTCATGCGCGATACCTGGGGCGTGGAAGGCGGCGAAACCATTATGGCGGAAAATCCCGGAGATTTCCTCACCACGGAAGAATTGCGCCGCCGGGTGCGCCGGGCCAAGGAGCGCTTTGGCGACATCAAAAAGATCATCGACGGCATGCCGGCCTATGACGAAATCTACGCCGCCATGGAGCGCCTGGGGGCAAAAATGACCCTGGACGAGCTGGGGGTGGATCCGGACGTCGTAAACACCGCCATGCATTGCGCCAAGGATTACCGCACTCGCTACAGCCTGTTCAAGACCCTGGACGAGCTGGGCCTTCTGGAAACCTACATTGCCGACTATCCCATGACGAGGTGAACCCATGCAGGACGAAGAAAGACTGATTACCTCCGGTTTCCGCGCGGAAGACGACGATCAGGAGCGCAGCCTGCGCCCCCATTCCCTGGCGGAATATTTCGGTCAGGCGAAAATTAAGGACAGCCTCAGCGTTTACATGCAGGCCGCCCTGGCCCGGCAGGAGCCGCTGGATCATATTCTGCTCTACGGCCCTCCCGGCTTGGGCAAAACCACCCTGGCGGGCATTATCGCCTCGGAAATGGGCCACAATATTCGAGTCACCAGCGGCCCCGCCATTGAGCGCCCGGGGGATCTGGCCTCCATTCTCACCAATCTGGCCACAGGCGACGTGCTGTTTATCGACGAAATCCACCGGCTGAGCCATTCCGTGGAGGAAGTGCTCTATCCCGCCATGGAGGATTACGCCCTGGACATCATGATCGGCAAGGGCCCCTCGGCCCGCTCTATCCGGCTGGATCTGCCCAAATTCACCCTCATCGGCGCCACCACCCGGGCGGGCATGCTCACCTCCCCCCTGCGGGATCGCTTCGGCATCAGCTTCCGGCTGGAGCTTTACACCCCTGAGGAATTGAGCGTCATCGTGCTGCGCTCGGCGAAAATTCTCAAAATCGACTGCGACCGGGAAGGCGCGCTGGAAATCGCCAGCCGTTCCCGGGGCACTCCCCGCATCGCCAACCGGCTGATTCGCCGAACCCGGGATTACGCCGAGGTCAAGGGCGGCGGGAAAATCGATTTGCAGGTGGCCCAGGACGCGCTGAACATGCTGGAAGTGGACGAACTGGGTCTGGATCGCACCGACCGGGCTATGCTGAATACCATGATCGAAAAATTCGGCGGCGGCCCCGTGGGACTGGATACTCTGGCCGCTTCCACCGGCGAAGACGCTTCCACCATCGAGGACGTGTACGAGCCGTATCTTCTGCAGCTGGGCTTTCTGATTCGCACCCCCCGGGGACGCATGGCCACCCCCCAGGCCTATTACCACCTGGGCAAAAAGCCGCCGGCGCAGAAGATCGACCCCTCCGGCGCACAGACAAAAATGGACATCTAACGCAAGACAGAAGGATATGCAACATGAAAACCGCTGATTTTATGTACGACCTGCCGGAATCCTCCATCGCCCAGACCCCCGCGGAACCCCGGGATCATTCCCGGCTGATGGTGCTGCACCGGGACACGGATCAGATCGAGCACCGGCATTTTTACGACGTGATCGATTACCTGAGCCCCGGCGACGTGCTGGTGGTCAACGACACCCGGGTGATTCCCGCCCGACTGTTGGGAGAACGGGTGCCCACCGGCGGTGCCTGCGAGGTATTCCTGCTCAAGCAGCTGGCCCCCAAGAAGTGGGAAACCCTGGTACGCCCAGGGAAAAAGCTCCGAGCCGGAGCGCAGGTTTCCTTTGGCGGAGGAAAAATGATCGCCACCATCGGCGAAACCACCGACGCCGGGGGACGCATTGTGGATTTTGAATGCGACGGGCCTTTTGAGGCCGCCCTGGACCAGCTGGGCGAAATGCCCCTGCCGCCTTACATTCACGAAAAACTGGTGGATAAGGAGCGCTATCAGACGGTCTATGCCCGGGAGGAGGGTTCCGCCGCCGCCCCCACTGCGGGCCTGCACTTCACCCCGGAACTGATGAACCGCATTCGGGAAAAGGGCGTTGAAATCGTGCCGGTGCTGCTGCACGTGGGCCTGGGCACCTTCCGCCCGGTGAAGGTGGACGACGTGGAAAATCACGAGATGCATTCCGAATACTTCGAGGTCACTCAGGAAGCCGCCGACAAGGTCAACGCCGCCAAAGCCCGGGGCAATCGGGTGGTCGCCGTGGGCACCACCAGCGTGCGCACCCTGGAATCCGCCGCGGAAAACGGAAAATTGGTAGCGAAAAAGGGCAATACCGCCATTTTCATCTACCCCGGCTATCATTATCAGCTGGTGGACGCGCTGATTACCAATTTTCACCTGCCGGGTTCTACGCTGATTATGCTGGTGAGCGCCCTGTACGACCGGGAAAAGATTCTCTCCGCTTATGAAACCGCCGTGAAGGAAGGCTATCGCTTCTATTCCTTTGGCGACGCCATGCTGATTCTGTAAAAAAAACAAAACCGATGGTTTCCGACTTTCCTTCGTCGAAAACCATCGGCTGATTTTTATAGATCATTCCTGAATGGTGTAGGCCAGTACTTCCACCTTCGCGGGCGTTACGCCGGCCTTATCCCAAATCTCCGGCCAGTTGTCGGACAGGGCGAAGCGATAGGTCACGGTGCTGCCGGCGTTGATTCCGGTGGAATCATAGAAATCCGTGTGCTCCACATACAGCAGGTTGCCTTCCTCGTCCATCAGCGCAACCACCACTTCCATGCCGAACACGGTTTCCTGGGTATCGTTGGTGATCTCCGCCGTGACAAAATCCTGCCTATAATATTCGTTCACCTGCACGTCCGGCTGATATTCTCCCTGGCAGGGATAATAGGTCACGGTCTGGTCACTGCTTTTTCCGGTAACGGTGAGCATATAATCGTCCGCGTCCTCGGCACTTTCGACCTCATCAATGTACGCGCTGGCATACACATAGCCCGTCTCTCCGGGGGCCAGGCAGGAAGGATAACAGCCCAGCCAGTCGTTGGAGGTCAGCGGGTCGCCGTTTTTGTCATAAATTTCCCACAGGCCCGCGCTGTATTCCACAGCCCGGTCGCCGGTGTTTTCCACTTTGGCAAACAAATAAGCGTTTACGCCATATTCGTCGTCCACATAGAAATTTTCCTGGGTAACGGTCATTTTTCCCGCCGCAAGGGCCGGTGCGGCCATCATGCTGAAAATCAGCACGAAAACCGCCAACCAGATCCATTTTTTCATTGAGAAGCCTTCTTTCCTTTTATTCCCGGTTTGCCTTTGCAAACAAAACCGTCCTTTATGCGTCCATATCAGCATGGTACACGGCGTAATTATTTCTTCCCTGGGCCTTCGCCCGATACAGCGCCACGTCCGCCCGGGGATACAGCTCCTCGAAAGTCGCTCCGTCCCGGGGCGAAAGGGCCACGCCGATGCTGGCCGAAACATGAATGTCCTTTTCAATGTAATAATCCATGGCCTTAAGCAGGGTTTCCGCCGCCAGATGAGGGCGATCCGCCTCATGACCGCTGGTCAGCGCTACGGCAAACTCGTCGCCGCCGATGCGCCCGATGAACTCGTCGGGATACAGGCAGCTTTTCATGGTTTCCACCGCTTCATACAGCAGCTCGTCCCCCCGCACATGGCCCAG
>CACXHB010000098.1 GCA_902767315.1 uncultured Eubacteriales bacterium | reverse complement strand
TACTGCGACATGATCGAGCGCGGCATCATCGACCCCACCAAGGTGACCCGTTCCGCCCTGCAGAACGCGGCTTCCGTGGCGGCCATGGTGCTGACCACCGAGTCTCTGGTGACCGACATTCCCGCTCCGGAACCGGCGGCCCCCGCGCAGCCCGGCATGGGCGGCGGAATGTACTAATCCGGCGCTGAGGAAAACCGCCTCTGAAAAGAGGCGGAGGACAAAATAGATTTGGCAGCCACAGCGGTTTTGCGCCGTTGTGGCTGCCGTTTTGCACGGATGAATGCAGGGGATATGACAGAATATGGAATAAATGTTAAAAGTATGAAAAATCATGCGCTTGCGGCAGGAAAATGAAAGAGATGGGCGAAATGTAGTAAATGGCGTATTTTACATTGAACGATTTCGCCAGAAAACGAGGGCATTGCGCGTGATGGAATTGGCCGAACATGCGGGTTTCTGCTTCGGCGTCCGCCGCGCAGTGGAGACGGCGCAGAAGCACGCGCCGGCGCTGACCCTGGGGCCTATTATTAACAACGACCAGGCCGTGGAGGCGCTGATCCGCCGGGGGGTAACGCCGGTGGAGGGCGTGGAGGCGGCGCCGGCGGGGAGCCGGGTGATATTGCGTTCTCACGGCGTGAGCCGGGAGGAGACGGAATGTCTGATCCGGAAGGGCTGCCAGGTATTGGACGCCACCTGTCCGTTTGTGACCCGTATTCATCAGATGGCCCGGGGGGCCGCTGAGGCGGGGCGGAAGATCATCGTCATCGGCGAGGCCAGGCACCCGGAGGTGCGGGGAATCCTGGGCTGGGCGCTGGAAGGCTCCCGGGCGGTGATGGACGAGACGGAGGCCAGGGCGCTGGACGCGGAAACGTTCCGGGGGGCGCTGGCGGTGGCGCAGACCACCCAGACCCGGGAATGCTTCGAAAAGGTTGCGGGGATTCTGAGAGAAAGGATTCCCGAAGTGGAGATATGCTGCACCATATGCACCGCGACGGCCCAACGCCAGGCCGAGGCGGCGGAAATGGCCCGCAGAAACGACGTGATGATCGTAGTCGGCGGGAAGCAAAGCTCCAACAGCCGGAAGCTGTACGCCCTGACAAAGGCCATTTGCGAAAGGACGTACTTCGTGCAGACGGCGGCGGAATTGGGAACGATTCGCCTGCAAAAGGGCGATCGAATTGGGATTACAGCCGGTGCATCCACGCCGGATTGTATAATTAAGGAGGTTGTAACAGCAATGAACGACATCGAGAAGCAGGGCATCCAGTCCGAAGAACTGCAGGAGCAGGCCGAAGCGGCCACCACGGAATCCGATTTCATGGCCGATGTGGAAAAGACTCTGGTTCAGATCCGCCCCGGACAGACTATTATCGGCACCGTAGTGCAGATCACCGATGACGAAGTCTGCGTCAACGTCGGTTATAAGGCAGATGGATTGGTTAAGAAAGCTGACCTGTCTTCCACCGATGTCAAGATCGGCGACGAGATCGAGGTCGAAGTAGTGAAGGTCAACGACGGCGAAGGCAACGTGCTGCTGAGCCAGCGCAACATCGTCAACCGCAAGAACTGGGACGAGATCGTGGCCAAGTATGAGGCCGGCGAATACGTCACCGGCGTGGGCAAGGAAGCCGTCAAGGGCGGCCTGCTGGCCGACGTGCTGGGCATTCGCACCTTCATTCCCGCCTCTCAGCTGTCTCTGCGCTATGTAGAGAAGATCGCCGACTTCGTGGGCCAGGAAATGACCCTGAAGATCATCGAAGTGGACAAGGCCAAGAAGCGCATCGTGGCTTCCCGCAAGGCCGTTCTGATGGCGGAAGAGGCCGAGAAGAAGAAGGCCATCTGGGAAAGCCTGAAGGAAAAAGAGGGCGAAATCGTCAAGGGCACCGTGCGCCGTCTGGCGGACTTCGGCGCCTTCGTGGACATCGGCGGCGTGGACGGTCTGGTTCATGTGACCGACCTGAGCTGGGGCCGCGTGCATCATCCCTCTGAGGTGGTTTCCGTGGGCGACGAAATCGACGTGAAGATCCTGAAGGTGGAGCCTGAGCGCGAGCGCGTTTCCCTGTCCTACAAGCAGACCCGGCCCCGTCCCTGGACCGTGGCGGCTGAGAAGTATCCCGTTGGCAGCGTGGTAGAGGGCAAGGTTGTCCGCATCACCACCTTCGGCGCCTTCGTGGAGCTGGAGCCCGGCTTGGACGGCCTGGTACATATCTCCCAGTGCGCTCTGACCCGCATTGCGAAGGTCGAGGACGCGGTGAACGTGGGCGATATCGTGCGGGTGAAGGTGCTGGACGTGAACACCGAAGCCAAGCGCATTTCCCTGTCCATCCGCGAAGTGCTGGAGGACGAGGCCCTGAACGCAGTGCCCGCGGACGACGAGTATGGTCTGGCCGACGAGCAGCCCGTTGAGGAATAATTCGGATTCATTCTTACAAAAGAGCGCAGGCTTTCGGGCCTGCGCTCTCTGTCTGTCGAGGGGCCGGAGCTCGGGGGAGAACGACCTCATCCGCCGCCTGAGGGGCGGCACCTTCCCCAGAGGGGAAGGCATGGGGTGAGGGGAGAAATTTTTGACAACAGGAGAGCGTCGGCGATGGGAGCCTGCGCTCTTTTCGGCAAATGGGAGGTGTTTTCTTTGGAGGAAATCAGCTTTGTATCCAATTATGACGGCCTGAAGCTTTCCGCGGCGGAATGCGCCGTGAGAAATCCCCGGGCGGTGGTGCAGATTGTTCACGGAATGTCCGAGCACAAGGAGCGATATTATCCCTTTATGGAATTTCTGGCGGAACATGGCATTGCCAGCGTGGCGGACGACCACCGGGGACACGGGGCCAGCGCCCCCTGCCGGGAGGATTTGGGTTATTTTGGCCCTGGAGGCGCGGAGGCGCTGCTTAGCGACATTCACCAGATTACCGCGGCGCTGCGGGGAGCGTATCCCGGGAAGCCGTTGTTTCTGCTGGGGCACAGCATGGGGGCGCTGACGGTGCGCAGCTATATTCAGCGATGGGGCCGGGAAATCGACGGGCTGATCGTGTCCGGCAATCCCGGATGGAATCCATCCGCGCCCATGGGCCTGCGCATTGCCCGGGCGGCCCAGCGGCGGCGGGGCAGTCATGCCCGGAGCCGGTTTCTGACATTGGGGCTATTGGTGCCGTTTCAGGTGCGATACGGGAAGCCCTTTACCCGGAACGCGTGGGTGTGTTCGGACGCGCAGGTGGTGGCGGAATACAACGCGGATCCGCTGTGCGGATTTGAATTTTACGCCAACGGATACGAGGCGCTGATGCAGCTGATGATCTGGGCCAACACGCCGGCGGCTACCGCGCCCCACCGGGAGATGCCCGTGGCGTTTTTCTCCGGGGCGAAGGACCCCTGCATGGGGGGAAAACGGCGGCTGAAGGCGGCGGCGGAGCTATTGCGCCGGGCGGGATATACGGACGTGAGCGTGAAGACATATCCCGGCATGGCCCACGAAATATTGAACGAGGCCGGGCGGGAGGAAGTATACGACGACATGCTGGCGAAAATGGAGGAGTGGCTGGAAGCGCCCAGAAATTGACAAAAAGGGCGGGGCAGGGTATAATGAGGCGAAAAAATCCATACAGAAGGATGGGGAAAACGCCATGAAACGCAAACTGATCGTGATTTCCGCCGACGCGATGGTGGATGAGGATCTGAAGCTGTTAAAAGAATTGCCCAATTACAGGAGCATTGCCCACAAGGTTTCCATGGTGGAGCACGTGCGCACCATTTATCCCACGGTGACGTATCCGGCCCACACCAGCATGCGCACCGGCTGTTATCCGGACCGGCACGGGGTCATCAGCAACGAGGAGCTCACCGTGGGCGCGGCGCAGCAGCCCTGGTGCTGGTTCGACCGGGCGCGTTCCAAGGACACCCCGGACATCTTCGAGGTGGCCAAGGCGGCGGGACTGACCACCGCGGGGGTGTTCTGGCCGGTTACGGGCGGGCACAAGGCCATTGATTACCTGATCGACGAATACTGGCCCCAGAATTCGGAGCAGACTTTGGAAGAGGCGTTCCGGGAAGCGGGGTCTTCGGAAGAGGTGATCGAGAAGGTCATTCGGCCCAACATTCAGGGGGACCGGATGCAGGTGCATCCCGCGTCGGAGGAAATGGGCACCCGGTTTGTGACGGCCATGATTCGCGAATTCCAGCCGGATCTATTGCTGTATCATCCGGCCAACATCGACGGCATGCGCCACAGATACGGCCTGTTCAACGAGCATGTGGATCAGGCGGTGCGGGACACGGACCGCTGGCTGGGGGACATCATTCAGGCCACCAGGGACGCGGGGGTTTATGAGGAGACCAACTTTATCCTGATGAGCGATCACGGGCAGATGAACGTGAACCGGGTGGTGAACATCAACGTGCTGCTGGCGGACGCGGGGCTGATTCGGCTGGACGCCCAGGGCAACGTGGTGGACTGGGATGCTTTCTCCCATTCCGCGGGGATGATGACCTATGTATTCCTGAAAAAGGGCGCGGACGCGGTGCTGCACGCCCGGGTACACCAGCTGCTGGAGCATCTGGCGGCGGAAGGGGTTTACGGCGTTTCTCAGGTATTTACCCGGGAGGAGATTCAGAAAAAGGAGCGGCTTTCCGGCGAATTTGCCTTTGCCCTGGAAACCGACGGATACACCACATTTGGTCAGCGGGTGACCCGGCCCATCGTGTCCAATTTTGACAGCACGGACTATCGGTACGGCCACGCCACCCACGGATATCTGCCGGACAGGGGGCCGCAGCCGGTGTTCCTGGCCTGGGGGCCGGACGTAAAGCCCGGGGTTGTGCTGGACCGCAGGCCCATTGTGGACGCGCCCTGCACCATGGCGGCGCTGCTGGGGCTGGAAATGCCGGAAGCGGACGGAAAGCCCATGGCCGAATTCCTGAAATAAGCAAGGGACGAAAGGGGACGGAAGCATGAAACAGAACAAATACACCGGAACCCAGACGGAAAAGAACCTGATGGCCGCGTTTTCCGGGGAATCTCAGGCCCGGAACAAGTACACGTTTTTCGCGTCCACGGCCAAAAAGCAGGGCTATGAGCAGATTGCGGCCCTTTTCCTGAAGACGGCGGAGAACGAGAAGGAGCACGCCAAGCTGTGGTTCAAGGAACTGGCGGGCATTGGGGACACGGCGGAGAATTTGGCGGCCGCGGCGGACGGCGAGAATTACGAATGGACGGACATGTACAAGGGATTTGCCAAAACCGCGGAGGAAGAGGGATTCCCGGAACTGGCCCATCGGTTCCGGCTGGTGGCGGCCATTGAGAAGGCCCACGAGGAGCGCTATCGGGCGCTTCTGCACAACGTGGAGACCGCACAGGTTTTCGAAAAGAGCGAAGTGAAGGTATGGGAATGCCGCAACTGCGGACACATTATCGTGGGCGTCAGCGCACCGGAGGTATGCCCCACCTGCAGCCATCCTCAGAGTTATTTCGAGGTGCGGGAAGAGAATTATTGAGTAATATAAAAAACGGCCGGCCTGATATGTACCCAGTTTTCTGGACACCAGCTTAAAAATAAGAATTAGGTTATGGCCATGGATGCTTCTCTGAACTTAGAGGGAGGC
>CACXHB010000097.1 GCA_902767315.1 uncultured Eubacteriales bacterium | reverse complement strand
TTGAAGGTTCGGACGGTGATCTTCACCGTGCCCGGGGCGACGGCGACGATGGTATTGCCGTTTACCGCCGCGATGGCGGGATCGGAAGTTTCTACCGTCCAGGAGCCGCCGCGGCCCTTGGGCAGAGCGACGCTGAAGCCGGCGCTTTCGCCCGCGCCCAACTCCGCCCGGGAAAGCTTCAGAGACACGGATTTCGGCGCGCTTTTGATTTCCAGCTGAATCGTGCAGCTGGCGGCCGCTGCGCGTACGGTAATCACGGCCTTGCCGCTTCGCAGGGCCTTCACCACGCCGTTTGCGTCCACGGTAGCCACCCGGCGATTGGAAGAGACGTATTCCACCGGGCCGTCAAAGCCGCTGCCGCTGGAGAGAAAATGCCAGTCCGCCACGCTGCGCTTTTCGCCGATGCCCAGAGTCAGCTTTTCCTGGGCGGGGGCAATGACCACCGGTTCGGGGGTGGGCTCAGGGGTAGGTTCGGCCGTAACTTCGGCCGTGGCCTCCCAGGTAGGCTCGGCAGAGGTTTCGGAGGTGGGCTCTGCGGAGACTTCTGTATCAGGGTCGGAGGAGGTTTCAGTCACGGGGGTCTCGCTGGTATCCGGCGCGGCGTCCTCCGGAGACGGCGCTTCCGTCTGAGCGGCGGGTTCGGCCGTTCCCACTAAAGCCTCCGTCGACGTAAGTTCCTCGCCTGCCGCGCCGCAGATCAGCGCCATGCAAAGCAGGATTCCAAGCATCCGCATCCATTTTTTCATCGTTCCGCCCTCCGTTTTTTGCCAGAATCTGGGATAACTTCTTTTTGTCAGTATATCTTATTTTCAACATAAAGTCAACGAATATGTCTTTTCTGACTGAATTCAAATGGAAAATTTTCTGGAAAAAGAGCATTGGATTGACAGCGTTTCCGGGAACTTCTATAATAAGGTTGAAAATGATTTTGTACGGGGGAGGAACCGATATGCTTTCCAGTTATTATGCCGGAAATCGGCAGCGGCTTTATGAGAAACTGCGTCCCGGCGATCTGCTGGCGATTTTTTCCGGAGAGGAAATTCGCAAAACCAACGACGAATATTATCCCTTCTTCGCGGACCGGAATTTCGTGTATCTCACGGGCCTGAAGTGCAAACAGGCGGTGCTGCTGGCGGCCAAGGACGAGGGCGGCGCGGTGGAAGAGCGGCTGTACATTCTGCCGCCGGACGCCCATGCCGAGCGCTGGACCGGCGTGCGGGTAAAGCCCGCGGAAGCGGAGGCCGTCGCCGGCGTGAAGGACGTGCGCTTTGTCACCGCCTTCCGGACGGACTTTGCCAATCTGGCCACCGGCGGCAATTATGGCCGCGTGATGCTGGATCTTTACCGAGCTTCCGCCGACGATGTCGACCGGCCCGCCCATGCCCTGCTGGCGCTGATTCAGAAGGAATATCCCTATCTGGCCATCGGCAACGCCAACGATCTGCTTCGCAGCCTGCGGCTGATCAAGCAGCCCTGCGAAATCGAGGCCCTGCGCCGGGCGGAGGTCATTACCGGCGAAGGCATTTTGGCCATGATGCGCAATTCCCGGCCCGGAAAATATGAATATCAGTATAAGGCGGATTTTGATTACGCCCTGAGCCAGCACGGCCCCGAGGGCCCGGGCTTCCCGTCCATTATTTCCGCGGGCAAGAACAATTTCTGCATCCATTATTACAGCTATACCGGCCAGGCGCAGGACGGGGACATGATCCTCAACGACGTGGGCGCGCAGTATGACAACATGATTACCGACGTTTCCCGGGGCTGGCCCTGCAACGGCCGCTTCTCGGAGCGCCAGCGGATTCTGTATCAGTGCGTGCTGGAAACCTCCAACCACATGTTCTCCATCATCAAGCCCGGCATGGCCATGGACGACGTGGACGCCACCATTCGCCGGTATAACGCGCAGCTTCTCAAGGACGCGGGGGTGCTGGCGGACGTCGGTGAAATCGGCAAATTGATGTGGCACGGCGGCTCCCACCACATCGGCTACGACGTGCACGACGTGGTGAAACGGCCCCAGATCATCGGCCCCAACATGGTTTTCTGCGTGGACATCGGCGTGTATCACGAGGAATGGGGCATTGGCTTCCGGCTGGAGGACAACTGCCTGATTACGGAAAACGGCTGTGAGAACCTTTCCGCCGCCATTCCCAGAACCATCGAGGACATCGAAGCCGTTATGCGCGGAGCATAAGGGCATGGAACGCGTGTTATTATGGATTCTGGCCGCCGGCGCAGTGATCGGCGGCCTGGATCTGATGCTGGGCAATCGCCTGAAATTGGGGGAACGGTTTCGGGAAGGATTGCAGCTGATGGGCCCCATGGCCCTGTCCATGGCGGGAATCCTGTGCCTTGCGCCCCTGCTGAGCCGGGGACTTTCCGCCACGGCAGCCCCCCTCTGGCGCAGGATGGGGCTGGATCCGGCGCTGCTGGGCAGCAGTTTTCTGGCCATCGACATGGGCGGCTATCAATTGGCGGTGGATCTGGCCGCGGATCCGGCGGTGGGGAAGTACGGCGGCATTCTGGTGTCCGCCATTTTGGGCTGCACCGTCAGCTTTACCGTACCCATGAGTGCCGGCATGGTGGAAAAGAAGGATGCGCCCGCCTTTTTTCGGGGAATCCTCATCGGATTGGGGGTTATGCCCCTGGCGCTGATTCCCGGGGCGCTGGCCTGCGGCGTAAAATTTAGAGACGCCGTTTTGCAGACGCTGCCCATCCTGATTTTTTCGCTTTTATTGATGTCGGCGCTGAAATTTGCGCCGGAAAAGGCGCTGAAGGGTTTTGAAATTTTCGCCCGGCTCATTCAGGCCGCGTCGATTATCGGCCTGACGGCGGGCGCGGTGCAGTACATCGCGGGCGTAACGCTGATTCCCGGGCTGGGCTCGGCGGAAGAAGCCATGCAGGTGGTCGGCGGCATTGCCCTGGTGCTGCTGGGCAGTCTTCCGGCGGCGGAACTGCTGCGCCGGGCGCTGAAGAAGCCCCTGGGCTATGTGGGCCGGAAAATGGCGCTGAACGAAACCAGTCTCACGGGCCTGATGGTGGGCTTTGTGAGCATCACCCCGGTGCTGGCCATGGTAAAGGAAATGGACGCCCGGGGAAAGACCATGAACGCGGCCTTTCTGGTATGCGCGGGCTCCGCGCTGTCGGCGCATCTGGGATACACCCTTACGGTGGAACCGGCGCTTTTGCCGGCGCTTTTGCTCACCAAAGGCCTGGGCGGATTGCTGGCCGCCGCGGTGGCATTGGCCCTTACTAAAAACAACAGCCGTCTCGCGCAATGAGACGGCTGTTGTGTTATGCAAAAATATTAGCCCACGAAGCCCCGCAGGAAATCCATGGCCAGGGCGATGTCGGAGGTGGGATCGTCGCCCACTTCGCGCTCGATGGTCAAAAATCCCTTGTAGCCAATGTCGGTCAGGGCCTGCAGATACGCCTGCCAGGGCACGCTGCCCTTGCCCAGGGGCACTTCTTCAAAGGCGGGATCCGCGCCCGCGTCGCCGTTGACCAGGCCGTAAATGATCTCCGGATTCCGGTTCAGCAGCTTCACGCCGTCCTTGGCGTGGGTGTGGACGATGTAATCCTTCAGATTGTGCACCGCTTTGGCGGGGTCGTCGCCGGTGACCATTACCAGATTGGCGGGGTCCAGGTTCACGGCTACGCCGGTGGAATGCAGGGAATCCAGAAAATGCTTCAGGGTTTCGGAGGTCTCCGGGCCGGTTTCGATGGCAAAATGCGCGTCCAGCGAATCCGCATATGCGGCCAGCTCGCCGCAGGCGTCCTGCATGATCTTGTAGCGGGGATGGTTTTCATCGGCGGGGGTAACGCCGATGTGGGTGGTGACGATGTTGGTTTCCAGTTCCTTGGCCAGGTCCAGAATCCGCTTGGAGCGCTGAATCAGCTGAGGATTCAGCTCCGGATTGCCAAAGCCCCGGCCCAGATCGCCGCACAGGGCGGAAATCACCAGACCGTTATCCTTTACCATGGCCAGAAAATCCCGGCGCTTCTGGCCGGTGAGCTCTTCGGGGGACATTTCGCCCCGGGTGGCGTACACCTGCACGCCCTTTGCCCCCAGCTTCGCCGCCGTGGCCAGCGCTTCCGGCATGGGCTTGCGGAAGGAATCCGCTATGATGCCAATGGGAAAATGATACATAATCAATCCTCCTTGAACCAATCGCTTAATCCGTGTTGAATCAGGCCGTAAACCTGATCTACCATTTGCTCCTTGGGCATGGAAAAATTTCCCAGCACCCAATTATATACCACCGCGCAGGAACCCGCCGTGATAAAAAGATAAGTCGCCTCCGCCTTTTGCCGGTCTTCCTGAACGCCGGGAAAATTTTTGAGGAAGTCGTCTTTCCACAGAAAGCTGATGTTCCACAGGGTATTCATGAAATCCCGCCCCTGAATCAGCACCTGCAGAAGCTCCCGGTGGGCGTAAAGCACGTCGCAGGTGCGGCTCATGTGCAGGCGAATGTCGCTGTAATCCGTCTGCAGCGCCCGGAGTTCTTCGTACATCCCTTCCGTAATGCTGTTTAATACTTCCTCGGGACTTCCGAAGTGCACGTAGAAGGTGCTCCGGTTGATGTCCGCCCGGGCACAGATTTCCTTGACGGAAATTTTTTGAAGCGGCTTTTCCTGCATCAGGGCGACCAGGCTTTCCTGCAGGGTGCGTCTGGTGTATTGCACCCGGCGATCGCTTTTCATGCGGCGCACCTCCCCACTGATTTGCGAGCACTGTCTCAAAAAAGACACTTGTCTGTTTTGTGACGGTTATCCGGCACGACTGAAAAATCAGTCGGTTGTGATTCCCACGGCGATATTGTAACATTGAATCAGCAAATGCGCAAGCAAAACGAGGGAGGAATTCTCCATGATTAAAGGTGAAAAAATGCTGGCCAACGCGCCGGTGGGAAAGGTAATCTGGAAACTGGCGCTGCCGGCGATTCTGACGACGCTGATTTCTACCATTTACAACCTGACCGATACGTATTTCATCGGCCTGACCCGGGATACGGCGCAGCTTTCGGCGGTTTCCGCCGCCATGCCGTATATGTGGCTGTTTTCGGCCCTGTGGGGAATCTTTGCCGCCGGCGCTCCCCAGCTGATTTCTCTTTCTCTGGGGAAGGGAGAAATCGGCGAAGCTCAAAGCATCGGCCGGTATGCCATTTTGGCCGCCGGGTGCGCGGGGCTTCTGCTGACGCCCGTGGGACTTTTGCTGATGGGCCCCGGGCTGCGTCTGGTGGGCGCGGAGGGCGCGGTGCTGCGCCATGGGGAAAATTATCTGCGCTGGATTCTGCTCTCGGGCGTTTTTTCGGCCCTGAGCGGCAGCTTTCAGGGGCTACTTCGGGCTCACGGCCGTTCTCTGGCCGCCAGTCTTTCCAGCGCGGCGGGCATTCTGGTGAATATTGCGCTGGATCCGGTGATGATTTTTGCCCTGGACATGGGCAT
>CACXHB010000096.1 GCA_902767315.1 uncultured Eubacteriales bacterium | reverse complement strand
TTCCTTGGCCTCGTTGGCGTAGGTGACGTAGCTCTCCTTCAGGCAGTCGCTGGCCCCGGCGCAGTCCACAAACGCGCCGCACAAAAGTCCGCCGGTGCAGGATTCGGCAAATGTCACCGTTTCGCCCCGCTTTTTCAAAAGCTCCAGCACCGCGTCCGCGGGGGTGCGGTTCACGCCCTCTCCGTAATAAGCCTCGCCCACCCGCCGGAGAATTTCCTCATACACCGGCTGCATCATGGCTTCCGCCTTTTCCGGGGCGGCGGCCCGGGCGGTGATGCGGGCGGTAACCTCTCCCGGCCCGCAGTACAGCGCCAGGGTGGGATTGCCCGAATGGAACAGATCCGAAAGCAGGGTCTCCACGTTGGATTCGCCCAGCCCGAAAATTTTCAGAAACCGGGAACGGATCACCTGTCCCGACCGGGCCTGCAGATAGGGGGCCAGCTGCCTGTCGAACATGTCCATCAGTTCCATGGGCGGCCCGGGCAGCACCGCCACGGTTTTGCCGCCCTGTTCCACAATGCAGCCCGGGGCCGTGCCGCAGGCGTTGGGCATGACGGTGCATCCCCGGGGAAAATAGGCCTGCTTTAAGTTATTGGGGGTCATTTTTTTGCCGAAGCGCTCCATAAAGGCCTTCAACGCGTCCAGCGAGGGCTGGTGCAGCTCCATTTCCAGCCCGAAATATTCCGCCACCATTTCCTTGGTCAGGTCGTCCTCCGTGGGCCCCAGCCCGCCGGTGGTAATGACCATGTCGCTGCGGGAAAGGGCCTCCTGCAGCGCTTCCCGCACCCGGGCGGGGTTGTCACCCACGGTGCTGTGGCGGTAAATGGTCACGCCCAGTTCTCCCAGCCTGCGGGAAATAAACTGCGCGTCCGTGTTGGCAATCTGTCCCATGAGCAGTTCCGTGCCCACGGAGAGAATTTCCGCAATCATTTGCATGAAGCCTCCCCATCTGTCATAAAAATTCCGACATCTTATATCTATTATAACACAGCTCGTCCCCCGGGTGGAACCCCGCGGGCCTGTTTTGCGCCCAAAAAGCGGCGGCAATTTGGACTGTACGCATATGTTTCATAACATTGTCATGAAGTTTTCTGTTTTTGCCCGGCAGGGAATGTTATACTGTATATGTATCTCTATCGCAGAACGAAGGTCTTTTCGCAAAGCGAGCGAACCGGATGGGAGGGAATTATGGAATATCTCCGCAATTTGATGGGATCGGTGGATACCGCCGCCAGCTTTCTGGTGTATGTCCTGATCGCGCTTTTGTTTGTCTTCGGGTTGGTGAAGTGCATTTTGCCCGTGGCGCGCACCCGTTCCACCCTGCGTGGAGCCATTCGCACCATTAAAAACGGGGACGCGAAGAAGTCCTGGCAGGAGGAGACCTTCCTGGGCAAGGGCGCGCTGTTCTCCCATTGGAGCGAATACCTGAATAACCTGTTCTTCGCCGACGGCGTGTACCATAACGCCAGCAGCGTGGAGGACTATATAAATGAAGAAACCGTGATTTACGGCCCGGGAAACGCCGGCTTTGCCGACGCGCTGCCGGGGCTGATGGTCTCCCTGGGCTTTCTGGGCACCCTGGTGGGTCTGGCCGTGGGCCTGTCCGGCTTCGGCATGGGGGACGAGGCGGCCATCATGAGCTCCATTGAAACGCTGATTCCCGGCATGCGCTATGCCTTCACCACCTCCATCGTGGGCGTCATCGGTTCGGTGTCATTCACGCTGATCTCCCGCATGGTCAACGGCTCCGCCCAGCGGGCCCTCACCGGCTTTTACGGGGCAATGAGCCGCTACGCCGGGGTGCTCAGCGTGGACCCCATGACCCAGATCGCCATCTATCAGCAGGAACAGACCGCCATGATTTCCACCATGACCAAGGATCTCAACGGCCGGTTCACCCAGCGCATGAGCGACGCGATTGTAGAGGCCATGAAGCCCGTCAACGATTCCCTCAACCGCTTCGTCACCGTCAATACCCAGGAACAGATGCGCTTTCTGGATACGGTGGTCACCCGCTTTGTCACCCACATGGATCAGGCGCTTCAGGGCCAGTTCGATAACCTTTCCCAGGCCATGAGCCGCACCGCCCAGCAGCAGGAGCAGATGCTCTCCGCCATGAACGGCTACGCCCGGGGCATTACCGATGGCGCGGCCCAGCTGGAAAAGATGCAGAAGCTGGCCGCGGGCATGCTGGAAAAGCTGGATTCCTACGTCTCCCGGCTGTCCATCGCCCAGCGCCAGAGCGACGAGGCCTATGATAAGCTCTCTTCCAATTATGAACAGATGCAGCTGATTTCCCGGCAGCAGGCGGATTACCTGCGGGAGGTCAGCGCCATGCAGAACGCCGTGACCGACGCCCTTTCCCGATTGAAGGACATGGTGTCCGGCATGAACCGGGCCGCCCAGGCCATGGGCGACGCGGGCGCAAAGGCGGAGGCCTTCCGGGGCGAAATGGATCAGGCGGCCCGGAATTCCACCCAGACCCTCTCCCGGGCCCATGAGGAGGCCCTGGCGGCCTTCGACCGGGAATTGCAGGAAACCTCCCGGGCCCTTTCCGAAACCATGGACGCTTACGCCGCCCGGGTGGATCAGACCACCGGGGAAATCGGCGCGGCCGTGGACCGGCTGCCCCGGGTGCTGCAGGATATTTCCGAACAGCTGACCGACCAGATCGACCGCATGAACGCCAGCCTCAACCGGGTGCAGCGGGCCATGGACGACGCGGTGGATCGGATGTACGGCAAATAAGTGAGATTCGTTTCCCGTCAGCCCGACCGGAGAAGGTGGTGAAAGAAGATGCGGTATCCCCGCCGGGGCGCCCGCGCCCGAGGAAGCAGCAAGCAGGATTTCTGGCTGAGCTTTTCCGATTTGATGAGCGTGCTGGTGCTGATGTTTATCCTGGTGCTTTTCTATATCTTGTATAAATACGTGGTGATTCAGGGGGCCTATCAGCAGAAGATGGACGACATGCTGCTGGTGGAATCCGCCCTTTCGGAAAAGGAAGGGCAATTGACCGACGCCCAGAGCGCACTGGACGCCAAGGAAGAGGAACTGACCCAGGCTCAGAAGGACCTGGCCAGCCAGCAGATGATGCTGAACCTGGCCAAGCAGGCGGTGTCCGATTCCGAAGAAGAACTGGCCCAAAAGCAGGCGGAGCTGGACGAGGCCCTGCAATTGGTGGGGGACAGAGAAACCGCCCTGGCGGACATGGAAAGCCGCCTGGACGCGCAGCAGGCCCAGCTGGACGACCAGCAGGCCCAGTTGGAGGCCCTGGTGGGCGTGCGTTCCCGGATTATCCGCTCCCTGAGCCAGACCTTGAAGGACAACGGCATTTCCGCCACGGTGGATCCCGCCAACGGTTCCATCATGTTTGAAAGCGACGTGTTCTTCGAATATGGATCCGATACCCTCAGCGCCGAGGGCAAGGCGTTTATCGACCGGTTTTTGCCGGTGTATCTGTCGGTATTGTTCTCCCCGGAAAACGAAGGCTACGTTTCCGAAATCATTATCGAGGGCCACACCGACACCACCGATACCTACATCAAAAACCTCAAGCTTTCCCAGAACCGCGCCTATGCCGTGGCCGAATATGTGCTGGAATCCTCCACCGGCGTTACCCCCGGACAGAAGACCCAGCTCAAGAGCCTGCTCACCGCCAACGGCCGCTCCTATTCCGACCCCATCCTGGACGCCAACGGCAACGTGGACGCCCAGGCCTCCCGCCGGGTGGTGTTCAAATTCCGCCTTACCGACGACCGGATGATTGAACAGATGCGGAGCATTCTGGAAGAATCCGCCGACGAGGCGCAAGCTGAGCCGACCCCCGCGGCGGAGGAAGCTCCTCTGCCGGAGGAAGCGCCTCCGACAGAGGAAACCCCCGCGCCGGAAACCGGGGAATAACAGCCTGAATCAGGAGTTTTGTTTGATATGAAATACGTTAGAAGATTCATGTGGTTCTGGGCCTCCAGACTGCTGATCGTTACCCTGGTGGTCTCCATTGTGGTGTGCGCCTTTTATATGTGCATGAATTCGGCCAATATTTATATCGTGCTCACCGACGGCCTGGAGGCCCGGGTACGGACCATCCTTACCGCCTCCGGCGCGGAAACCCTGGGGGATTATTTCCACGCGGATTTCCTCAATCAGGATACCGCCCTGCAGGGGGCCTTTAACGGAACCAGCGTCTTCGGCGCGTATAACATTACCGACTTTGATTACGTGCTTTCGGTGGAAAAGCTGTGGGCCTGGCCCTGGGACGATGTGGCCACCTGCACCGTCACCGAGCGCGTGCCCTCCATCACCGGCAAGGTGCTTTCCAGCCGCAAGGGCGAGGTGGACGAACAGATTCCCGCCTGGCAGGGGGGCCGTTATGAAATTACCCTGAAACGCTCCGGCGGCAAGTGGAAAATCGTGGGCATGAAGCAGACGGGCATTTATATCGAGCCCGACCCCACCCCCGAACCCACGCCCACCCCCAAGCCGGAAGAGAATTTGGAGGTGATGCCCTGATGCGCGTGGTGGTGGGAATGTCCGGCGGCGTGGATTCTTCCGTGGCCGCCTATCTCATGAAACAGCAGGGCCACGAGGTGCTGGGCGTTTT
The DNA here is from genome assembly GCA_902767315.1 of uncultured Eubacteriales bacterium. Classification (GTDB taxonomy): domain Bacteria; phylum Bacillota; class Clostridia; order Christensenellales; family Aristaeellaceae; genus RUG11247. The sequence goes on along the minus strand of CACXHB010000096.1, from coordinate 28,084 downwards.
CATGAATAACTGGGAAGAAAAGGACGATCGGGGGGTTTGTACCTCTCAGAAGGACTGGGACGACGTGCGCCGGGTGTGCGACGTGATCGATATTCCCTATTATTCCGTGAACTTCGCCCGGGAATATAAGGAGCGGGTGTTCGCGCATTTTCTGGAGGAATATCAGAAATGCCGCACCCCCAATCCGGACGTGCTGTGCAACCGGGAAATCAAGTTCAACGTGTTCCTGAATTTCGCCGAAACCCTGGGGGCCGAAAAGCTGGTCACCGGGCATTTCGCCAATCTGGGCCGCCAGGGAGACAAGGTCACCCTGCTCCGGGCGAAGGACGAAAACAAGGATCAGACCTATTTCCTCTATATGCTGGGCCAGCGGGCCCTTTCCCGGGCCTGCTTCCCCGTGGGGGGCCTTCTGAAAAGCGAGGTGCGGGAAATTGCCCGGCAACAGGGCCTGCCCACCAGCGAGAAAAAGGATTCCACCGGCGTGTGCTTCATTGGAGAACGGGATTTTCGGGCCTTCCTGAAAACCTATCTTCCCGCTCAGGGGGGCGACATGGTGGACGAATCCGGCAAGGTGGTTGGCCATCACGAGGGATTGATGTATTACACCCTGGGCCAGCGCCGGGGCCTGGGCATCGGCGGCGGCGGCAACGGCCAGCGGTGGTTTGTCATCGAAAAGGACGTGAAGCACAACCGGCTCATCGTCTCTCAGGGGGAGGACGACCGGCTGTACACCCCCCGGGCCGAGGCCAGCGAGGCCACCTGGATCTCCGGGGAAGCCCCCGGCGCGGAGATAGAATGCATGGTGCGCCTGCGCCACCGGCAGCCTTTGCAGAAATGCCGCATTCAGATTTCCGGGGAGAAGGTACATATGGAATTCGACCAGCCCCAGCGGGCGGTCACTCCCGGCCAGTCCGCCGTGTTTTATCAGGGAGACGTGTGCCTGGGCGGCGCGATTGTAGATTGAATTTTGCAAAATTTCTGCATATCGTAACAGGAATTGAGCATTTTGCGGCGAAATAGAAACAGAGAACAACGCTCATTTACGGGAGGGCTATCCATGGAGAAGAAAAGTAAGGTTTGGATCATCGTGCTGGCGGTGCTGCTGGCCGTGACCCTGGCGCTGGGAGTTTTCTGCAAACTGGAACTGGACGCCGCCAACGAAAAGTACCGCGCCTCCCGGGATGAGACCCGGGCGCTGGCCGGACAGGTGGATCAGCTGACCGAGGAACTGGATCAGGCCAAAGCCACCCCGGAGGCCACCGACCCCGCCACCCAGGAACCCAGCGCACAGCCCACGGAGGATACCGCCGCGGCCCTGACTGAGGAAATGGAGACCCTCCGGCAGGAAAATCAGCGGCTGCAGGCGGAATTGGACGGCAAGGCCGATGTGGAAACGCGGCTTGCCAACGCCCAGACGGAGCTTGCCGATACTAAGGCGGAGCTTGCGCAGGCCCAGGCGGATCTGGAAAGCGCCCGCACGGGGCACACGGATACCGCCGCCGACCTGGAAGCGGAAAAATCCGCCCGGGCTCAGGCGGAAAGCGACCTGGAACAGGCCCGGACGGAGCTTGCCGATACTAAGGCGGAGCTGGACGCGGTTCGCGCGGAGCTGACCCAGACCCAGACAAAACTGGCCGATACCCAGAAGGCCCTGGAGGCCTATCGCCTGGCCTTTGCCGGCGAGGAAGAGGGCTCCCGGCATTCCGCCACCGCGCTGGATCAGACCGTTCAGGTTGCCTCCGACGGTGTAACGGCCACGTATCTTCTGGAAAATACTGCCGCCAGCGGCAACAGCCTGTCCTTCCGGTTGGAGGTGGCGGGAGAAGAGGTGTTCGCCTCCGAAAAGCTGGCCCCCGGCCAGTCTATTACCACCTTCCAATTGGAAAATCCGCTGACTGCCGGAGAATATGAAGGTGCGCTGACAGTGATTACCTACGGAAAAGACGGCGTGGCCTCCTCCAAAATGACCACCCCCGTGACTGTAATTGTAGAATAAGGCATCATGCCGCCAGTGCGCCCGCCTCGGATGGCTTCGTCCGATGCGGGCGCGTTTTCTTTCAAAAAGATGACAAATTCATGAAATGCCCTAAAAACGTCGGTATTCCGGCAACTGCCTTATGGAAAATGCCGTCTAAAGTGTCAGAACATAACAGGGAGAAGTTCTCCCCGCCCATAGAAACGGAGTGATGCATGTGCTGAAGAAAATAATCGCCCTGGCCGTCGCCGGCATGCTGGTCTTTTGCTGCGCCTGCCCGGCGGAGGAATTGGAAAGCACGCCGCCCCAGGAAGCCCCGGCTCCTGCAGAGACGCAGGCCCCGGCGGAAACGCAGCCCCCCGCGGAAACGCAGGCCCCCGCGGAAACGCAGGCCCCCGCGGAAACGCAGGCCCCCGCGGAAACGCAGGCCCCCGCGGAAACGCAGGCCCCCGCCGAGTCGGTCTCTCCCGCGCCTGCGGTGAACCCCGATTGCCAGGCCTGGTTTGAAGCAGAAGACGGCCAACTGGTGTGGGGCGATCTGAAGGACATTCTGCCCCTGGCCCGGAAGGACGCGACGATTTACCTGCGGGAAGAAGTCGATCAGGTGCTCTTCGTGCCGGATTTCACCGAGGAAACCGCCCGGGATTTCAAATTCCTGCCCGATCCGGACAAGTATGACCCCAAGCGCTATGAGGTGCTGACGGCTTACGAGGCGCCGGAAGGCGTGGAGGCCCCCGATCTGGAGCACGATTATCTCTACGTCTGGGTGCACGAAATTCCCCTTGCCCCCACGCCTCAGCCCGGCCAGCCGGAAATTGAAATTTCCGTGGACGCACCGGACTATCAGCCCGGCAAGTGGTCCTGCGTGGAGCCGGTGTTCACCCTGTCCGGCATTCCCGAGGGGGACGAGCGCTATGTCTACGCCGTGGTGATTTATGACGAACGCTTCGTCATTCTCTCCGGCGATACCTACACCGCCCGGGATGAGGGCGTGTCCGATATCCGCTTCGCCATTTTGGATGGTCTGGGGGACGTGGTCAGCATGTCCGCCCCCTATAACCTCATGCTGGACTATACCGCCCCTACGGGGCTGGCGGCTGCGGCGGTGGAAGGCTCCTATACCGATTACACCGTCTTTGCCGAAGACGCCCTTTCCGGCGTGGAGGCCTATTCCGCCGACGGCGGCGTGACCTGGGTTTCTCCCAATGAGGAAGGACTGGCCGCCTTCTCCGCCGCAAAGAGCGCGACCATCCCCGCCGGACAGATTCAGGCGCGGGACGCGGCCGGGAACATCGCCATTCTGGAAGAGGATTTCATGCTGCCCCAGAAGGAGCCCGGCGGCGGTGGCGGCGGCGGGGGAGGAGACGGGGAGAAAAAGCCCACCCATGCCCCCATCGGTGAAAATCTGGATTTGAATCCTTATAACGCCCTGGATCTGGAACTCAGCGCCCAGCCCCAGACGGAACTTACCATGGGCGAAACCGTATTGCCCATGACCCTGAGCCTGGTGGAAGCGGAGGATTTCACCCCCGATACGGATTATCAGCCCACCTTCCTGCCCAGCCTGGACCGCTGGAACGCTGCTGCGGACGAAACCGCGGACGCGTCGGATGCGCAGACTCCGGCCAGGGCCCCGGACACGCTGCTGCTCACCGTTTCGGACGATGCTCAGATTACCGGGGAATACGCCTACGCCTTCACCTTTAACGGCATTGTGTACCGCATGCTGCAGAACAGCGGCGTGGATTACGTGATGCTTCGGGTGGGCGACCACTGCGTGGCCTTCTCTACCGCGGGCTTCACCGCCGGCACGGAGTATACCCGCCTGAAGGCCGCCGGCGTTTCCACCAAGAAGTTCGAATATGTGGTCACCCTCCGGGGCAATAAGGCCGACGACGCGGATTTCCAGGTGGAGATGCGCCTCAGCGTGGATACCGACGAGGAAGTGCTGGAATATCCCCTGACGGAGGATACCATGCAGGAAATGTATTATTACGACGTGCAGATCGGCGCGCCGGAAATGATGCGGCAGGCCTTCGGCGCGTATGCGCCCGATGAAATTTCGGATTAACGAAAGGGGAACGAGCAAACCATGAACCAGATGCTCAAGCGCGTTTCCGCCCTGGCGGCGGCGCTGGCCCTGACCCTTTGCGCCTGTGCCGGCGCGGAGACCCTGTTCGAAGGGGTCGTCACCAGCAGCGGCGCGACCCCTGTGCTGGCCGCCTTTGGCGCGGCGGTGGACCAGATGAACGTTTCCCCCGGCGACCGGGTGGAAAAGGGCCAGACCGTGGCCCAGCTGCGCACCACCCGGGTGTACGCCCCCTGCGAGGGCACCGTCTCCGGCGTGTTCGGCGCGGAGGGGGATCTCACCGACGGCGTGAACGAACGCTACGGCGCGGTGCTGTACGTGGAACCCCTGGGCAAGTACACCGTGGCGGCCACCACGGAAAAGGCCTATAACATCAGCGAAAACCGCTTCGTCCATATCGGCGAAACCGTGTTCCTGCGCTGCGTTTCCGACGGCAGCCATCAGGGCCGGGGCGTGGTGAAGGGCTATGGCGACGACACCAGCAAATACAACGTGGAAGTCATCGCCGGGGAATTCTGCATTCAGGAAACCGTGGCCATTTACCGGGACGAAAATTACGACGCAAAATCCTGCATCGGCCGGGGCGACGTGGCCGCCACCGCTCCCGTGGCGGTGAAGGGCTCCGGCAGCATCCTGAAAATGCACGTGAAAAACGGCGACAGCGTGGAGCGGGGCGAACTGCTCTTCGAAACCGTGGACGGCGCGCTGGACGGCATGTATTCCCCCGGCAGCCAGGTGGTTTCTGACGTTTCCGGCATCGTGGCCACCGTGGACGCGCAGCCCGGCGCTTCCGTGGAAAAGGGCGGCAAGATTCTTACCGTCTATACCGACGAATCTCTGCAGGTGCAGCTGCCTGTGGCCGAGGCCGACCTGAGCCTGATTCAGGTGGGGCAGAAGGTGCGCCTGGAGTTCACCTGGGATCCCAACCAGACCACCGTCTTCGAAGGCGAAGTGGTATCCCTTTCCTATCTGAACGCCAACGCCGCGGCGGATACTTCCGCCGGCGGAACCTCGACCCAGACCACCGACCCGGTGTATACCGCCATCGTCTCCTTCACGCCGGATTCCACCGTGCGCATGGGCATGACGGTGCTGGCCTACGTGCAGGATTAAGCAGGCTTCAATCTTCAATCTTCATTCATTAAGGAGGGATTTCTGTCATGCATCTGTTTCGAAAGCTGATTTCCGCAGCCCTTGCGACTGTAATGCTGCTCTGCGCGGCGCTTCCGGCCCTGGCCGCGCCCGGCGACGCCACCGTTTTCCGGGATGACTATTCCGGCAGCTCCGAAATTTCCCTGAGCTCCATGGCCTATTATAACGGCCACATTTACATCTTCTCTTACGACAACCGCTACGGCCTCTGGAACGACGCCGAGGGCAAGCTGGACCTTTATGAACTGAATAACACGCTGTTCACCGGCGAGGCGGACGACGAAAGCGAAGACCAGGACGAGGGCGAAACCCGCTATACCAGTTTCAACGGCGCGATTTCCGGTGACGACGGCATCTATTTCCTGTTCGCCACCAGCAAGACCATCGAAGAGGACGGCTCCTACGATTCCCAGTTCGAAACCATGGAGCTTTACAAGGCCGAAGTGGCCGAGGACGGCACCCTCTCCCTGCCCGAAGACGCGGAACCCGTGGAGATGGAATGGGACGACATGGTGGATGAATACGACAATTCCTCCTATCCCAACGGTCTTAGCAATCCCCAGATTCGCGGCGGCAAACTGGTGGGCAGCACCTACCTGGATTCCGGTGATCGCGCCATCGCGGTGTTGGACGTGGAAGACGGCAGCTGCACCCTCATCGACCTGCAGCCCGACGACGAATGCTATCTCAATAGCTGGTGCTTCTATCAGGACGGCTCGGTGCTGCTGAATTACGGCCATTATACCGAAGAGACCTCCGAATCCGTGCTGCATACCCTGAATCTGGAAACCGAAGAGGAAGCTCCCCTGTGCACCGTCACCGGCAAATATATCTACAGCATGGTGTACGACGAAGCAAAAGACACGCTCTATTTCGCCTGCAATGGCGAACTGTGCCGCATGAAGGGCGCGGACGCGTCCACCATCGAATCCATTTCCGCCCTCAGCGTGGATAACGGCGACGGCCAGCCCACCTTTCTCACCGACGACGGACGCTACCTCACCGGCGATTATCAGACCGTCGTGCTCCGGGGCACCGATCCTTCCCAGCGTGCGGAAATTTCCCTGACCGTGTACAGCAGCTATAACAGCTACGTGCAGAACGCCGCGTACACCTTTGGCAACACCCATTCCAACGTGGAAGTGGTCATGGCCACCAGCTACGAAGACGTGGTGCAGGCCATGATGAATCAGTCCGACGCGGTGGACATCTACGTGCTCTCCGTTTCCGACCCCGGCTACGCCGCGCTGCTGGAACGGGGTTATCTGGCGGATCTGTCCTCCAGCGACAAAATTACGAATTTTGTAAACAGCGTCTATCCCGGCCTGCAGGATGTGCTCATCCGGGATGGCAAGGTCGTGGCCCTGCCCGTGGAGCTTTATACCAGCTGCATGAGCTACAGCCCCAAGGCCGCCGAGGCCCTGGGCGTGACCGAGCTTCCCACCAGCTGGCTGGAGCTGTTCCGCTTCCTGGCGGAGGACGCCCCTGCCCTGCTGGAAAGCCACGAGGGTTACAATATCCTGCCCACCTATAACACCGCGGAGGATATGCGCAACCAGCTCTTTACCCAGATGTTCCAGGATTACATGCTCTATCTGGAAAAGGAAGACGTGGAATTCGCCTTTGATACCGACCTGATGCACAGCCTGCTGGACGCCTTCGAAAAGATCGACTTCACCAAGCTGGGCCTGATGGAGGATTACGACGACGATGATAGCGTGTCGTACTCCAGCGACGACGACAAGACCCTGTTCAGCACCTGGGGCACTGTGGATTGCCGGGTGTATAACATGACCTCCACCAGCACCCTGCCCCTGATGCTTTCCCTGGGCACGGAGGACAGTCCCCGCCTGCGCGCGGAAATGAGCGTGGCCTTTGTCAATCCCTATTCCAAGAATCAGGAAGCGGCCATCGAATATCTGGAAACCACCGTCGACGGCATGGAGCAGACCTTTATCATCGACCTCTGCCCCGACCAGAACGAGCCGGTGCTGAATGCCTACTACGAGCAGAACATTCAGTCCATGAAGGAATATAAGGATTCTCTGGAGCAGCAGATCGCCGAATGCACCGATGAGGACGAAAAGGCGGCGCTGCAGGAGCAGCTGGAAAGCCAGCAGCAGTACATCGAAGACTACACCAAGAACAACGCTTACGACGCCTCTGAAGAGAGCATCGCCAAGTATCGGGAATACGGCGACAAGCTGCGGGCCGCGGAGTATTTCGGTGTTGATATTTACAGCGAATCCGACAAGGACTCCATGTACAGCCAGATGACTCAGTATCTGCAGGGCGCCATCGACGCGAACACCATGCTCCAGAAGCTGGACAAGACCGTGAAGATGATGATCCTGGAAAAGCAGTAAAAATTTGTAAGATTCGGATTCCGGCCCACGGCGGAAACGCCGTGGGCCCTGGAGGGAAAAGAAGTGTTCGATCGGAAAAGGAGCGCCCTGCCCTTTCTGCTGCCGGGGCTGATCGGTCTGTTTGTGTTTTACGTCATCCCCTTCTTCGGGGGCATGTACTATTCCTTCACCGACGGCAGCTACCAGAATGCCTTTGTCTGGTTTGATAACTACCGGGCCGTCTGGCAAAACCCCATGTTCCGCCTGGGCCTGAAAAACACCATGTTCTTTTCGGCGGTGTGCACGCCGCTGGTGTGGGTGCTGGCGTTTCTGGTGGCCATGCTGCTCAATCGCATCAAGCCCCGGGGCGCTTTCTTTCGCAATAGCGTCATCCTGCCGTATTTCATGCCCTCCTGCGCCATATTGCTGATCTGGCTGGTGCTGTTCGATTACGGCGGCCCTATCAACCGGTTTTTGACGGACATCGGCGTGGACCGGGTCTCCTGGCTGGACGGTTCCGCCATGCGCGTGCCCGTGATTCTGCTGTTCGTGTGGAAAAACCTGGGGCTGGCCATCGTGATTTTCCTGGCGGCCATGCAGTCCGTGCCGGAGCCGTATTATGAATACGCCCGGCTGGAGGGCGCGGGGTTCTTCCGCCAGGCCTGGTATGTCACCCTGCCCATGATCGTGCCCAGCGCCTTTCTGGTGTTCATCCTCTGCTGGATCAATTCCTTTAAAATCTTCAAGGAAGTTTATTTCATCTCCGGCGCGTATCCGGATCAGTCCGTCTATACGCTCCAGAATTACATGAATAACATGTTTGAGGATTTGAATTATCAAAAGGTCACCACTGCCGCCTATATCTTCGCGGCCATCGTGTTTCTCATCTTCGGCGTGATTTATTTCATTCAGAAACGGCTGCAAAAGCGGCTGGGTTAAGGAGGCGCTTTTTTATGGAAAAAAGACATATCGCCACCCGTTTTGCCCTGACGCTGGTGGCCGTGGCGGTGCTTCTGCCGCTGTTGCTCACCGCCGTTTATTCCCTCTGTGCCCCTTCGGAAATCAAGGAATATATGGGCACCCGGGGCAATTACAATCAGGACCAGTTCATGGAAATCAAGCTGGCCCCCAAGCAGTTCTCCCTCAGCCAGTTTTATAAGATCCTGGTGGAGGACGAGGCGGTGCTGCGGCTTTTCTGCAATTCCGCCCTGTATACGGTGCTGGTGCTGCTGGGCCAGGCCGTCGTCATTCCCGCCATGGCCTACGCCCTCAGCCGGTTCCGCTTTCCGGGCCGGGACGCGCTGTTTTTCGGCATCATTATGCTGATGCTGCTGCCCTTCCAGGTGACCATGGTGCCCAATGTGCTTACCCTGAAAAAACTGGGGCTGATGAACACCATCTGGGCGGTGATCCTGCCCAATTGCTTCACGCCCTTTTACATTTTCCTTTTGCGCCAGTACATGCTGGGGCTGCCCAAGGAAATTCTGGAAGCCGGCGAAATCGACGGGGCGGGCACCTTCCGCTGCTTTTTCCACATCGTGCTGCCGGTGTGTAAGCCCATCATCGGCTGCGCCGTGGCCCTGAGCTTTGCGGACTGCTGGAACATGGTGGAACAGCCCCTGACGTATCTGGCCCAGAACGCGGACAAAATGCCCCTGTCGGTGATGTTCAACCAGTTCTCCGCATCGCCCACGGGCACGGAATTCGCCGGAGCCACCCTGTACATCCTGCCGGCGCTGTTTGTGTATCTCTATTTCCAGAAGGACATTCTGGACGGCATTCAGCTCAGCGAACTGAAATAACAAAACCGAGAGGGTTGTGTTTTATGAAGGCTAAGAAAATTGCGATCAAGGGACTCATCGCCGTGGCGGCGCTGGTGGCCGTGTGCATGTTCTTTTCCGGCACCATTCGCACCATCGCCACCGCCAAGGTGAAAATGACCCAGCCCCGCTCCGGAAAGCTCACCCAATCGGTGGAGCTGAAAAGCACGCTGGAATTTTCCGTCAATAACGACGTGGTGCTGCCCGATGCGCTGGATGTGAACATTGAAGTCAAGCGCGTCAAGGCCGAGGTGGGCTATCAGGTGAAAAAGGGCGACGTGATCTTCACCGGCGCTGTGGCGGATTTTGATAAAACCATGCAGCAGTACCGGGATTCCTATAACGAAGCTCAGGCGGCCCTGAACGCCCTGGAGGACAAGGGCATCCGCCTGCGCCGCACGGACGAAGCCTGGGCCCAGGCCTACGACGGCCTTTCTCAGGCCCGGTCCGAATGGCTGGACGCGGATCTGGCCTATCGCGCCCGGCTGAAGGTGGACGGCCTGGAAGCCGGCGAAGACGACGCGCTGCCGGAGGACGCCTCCGACGAATTGAAGGCCCTCTACGAAACCCGTCAGGAGAAGAAGGCCGCCCTGGACCAGGCCCAGCAGGCCATGGACACCGCCGAGCGCTATTCCGTCTCCGACGATACCCGCCAGTATATCACCGACCGGGCCAAGTATCAGCAGCAGATGGATCAGGCGGAGCAGAATATGCTCCAGCTGACGGTGCTGAACGAATCCCTGAAATCCGTGGCCGCCCCGGACGACGGATATATCACCAAGCTGAATATCAAGCCCGGGGATACCTTCAACGCCACCCAGCCCTATTGCTGCATGTGCCCCGAGGATGAACTGCCCACACTGCGGGCGGACGTCAGCGAATGCCCCCTGACTATCACCAAGGGCATGGCCGCTACCCTCACCGGCCGGGACGGCGCTTCCGAGGAAAGTAAGGTGGAAGCCGTGGGCGTTACCGCCGCCGGCGGCAAGTATGCCGACATCAAACTGGGCAAAAAGCTCATTAAGAACCTGGGCGGCCTGTACGCCATTTCCTCCGGCGCGGTTACCGTGAAGGTGGAATATAAGGCCAAGCAGAGCAGCACCCTTCTGCCCGCCGCAGCCGTGCGGGGCAGCGGGGATGATCGCTACGTTTTCGTGGTGCAGGACCAGGAATCTTCCTTTGGCACCAAAAAACAGGTGCTTTCCAAGCAGAGCGTCACCGTGCTGGCGGAATCCGGCGGCACCGTTTCCGTGCAGGAGGACCTGACCTATATGAAGGTGGCGTACATGGAAGACCGCAGCGTTTCGGAGGGTGACTCCGTGATGGAGTACACGAATTGATGATGAAGCATTTGTTGGAACTGAATTCGGGACGCCGGGGCAGGGTGCTGATGCTGCTGGGGCTGGCGCTGCTGATTTTCTCCCTGTGCAAGCTGTATTCCATGGATTCCTTCGCCCAGTATATTGCCCCGGCCGCCCCGGAAACGGCCGCTTCCGCCGACCCCGGCGCGGACGCCGGCGACGAGGACGCGGCCGATCCCGCCGATACGACGGCCAACACCGACCCGCTGACGGCGCAGATCAAGGCCTGGAACGAAAAGCGCACGGAGATGGGCGGAACCGTTCCCACGGGCATGGCCGCGGTGGCCTTCGATACCTCCGTTACCACCGCCTTGGAGCAGAACCAGATGAGCACCCTGGTGTGCGTAGGGGAGGGGTGGCTGGATGTGCACCCCCATTTCCTCACCGACGGCTGGCTGTTTACCCAGACGGATTATGAAAAGGGAAACCGGGTGGCCGTGCTGGACGAAAAACTGGCCTTTCAGCTGTTCCCCACGGACGAACCCGTGGGCGCTCAGCTGCAGATCGGGGAAAACTGGTACACCATTATCGGCGTGGTGCGGGCGGACACAAGCGCCGGCGACGCCGACCCCGATACGGGCAGAATCTATATTCCTCTGAATACCGCCGCGGCCGACCGCATTCAGGCCCATTATGTGCTGATGGAATGCCGGGAGGGCGGCGACGGCGAAAAACGCGCCCTGCAGGATGTGGCCGCGGATGTGATGGAAAACGATGGCAGCTATTGGGACACGGACAAAGAAGTCATGCGCGCCACCATGCTGGTGCGGCTGCTTTTGATCGTGTTCGCCCTGTATCTGCTGGCGACCTGCCTGAAAATCTGGAACCGCCGCACGGTTTCGCTGATCACCGGATGGAACGAAGAGGTCCGGCATCGGTATTTTAAGACCATGGCCGCGAAGGTTGTGGGCCTCTCCTGCGCCCAATTGCTGGGATACGCGGCGCTGGCCGCGGCGGCCTTCGGTATTCTGCGGCTGCTGATTGCGCCCATGTACGTGTTTACGGAATGGATTCCCGAGGTGATCGTGGAATGGAGCAAGATCTCTCAGCGGCTGACGGAATTGCTGCGTACCGCGGCCCAGACCGCCCGATACCAGACCCGACAGATCGCCGCCATTCGGCTGTATGGCGCACTGACCCGCTGGGGCGTAATCTGCCTGCTGACCGGCGTAGTGCTGTTTAAGGTGTGGCCGGGGAAGAAAACGAAACGAATGAAAAACGAAGACTGAAGCATTGCGAGGCCCCGCGAACGCTGTTCGCGGGGCCTCGCTGGCGGAGGGGGGCTCCGCCCCCCTCCGCACCTCCCCCCGGAGGCGGCATTTTCCTGCGCTGCGCTCCGGAAAATGCCGATAAAAATGGAGAGGGCTGCGGCCCTCTCCAAACCTCACCTGGGGTCTTATAATTCGATGGCAAGGGGTTGCTTTAACAGCGCCAGTGACCGGGGCATGCCCTCCAGAATGCCGGGCAGGGCGTGCAGCGCATCCACACCGGCCACCGCCAGCACGGACATCAGCGCCCGCTGGGCAAAGGCCAGGTCGAAGGCCTCCAGGGAAGAAACGCTGAGATAGGGCGTGACCGAGGCGCAATAGAACCACAGTGCGTCCAGGGTGCGCCGGGAGAGCAGCACGCCGTACCGCTCCAGGGCGCTGCGGATTTTCGCCAGCCGATCCTTCACGGCGGGAGCGATATTCCGGGCGTCGGGGGCAAAGAGCTTTTCCAGCGCCTGGGTGGTGACGCAATCGTCCACCTGAGGGCGCTTGCCGTAGGGACGTTCCCAGGGGGAAGCGGCGCTTTCCGCCTGCAGACGCAGGGTGTAGGCCCGATCCAAAAGCCGCGCGTCCAGGGGCAGGCCGTAGGGCGCGTCCTGGGCGGTGATGACCATCTTTACGCCCTTGAGGGGCTCCGCGTCGGCCACCAGCCGGGCGCAGGCGCCGGGCAGGGAATTGATGTCGTCGGCAAAGACCACGCCGGGGAATTCTTTGGCGTCGGCGCAGAATTCCGGCTGATATTCCTGATCGGCCCGGGCACGCAGGGGATAGCGGGCCAGCCGGCCGGCGGCCTTGAGACCCAGGGATTCGGCCAGCAGCCGGGCATACAGCGTCTTGCCGCAGCCGGAGGGGCCGGTGATCAAAAGCGTATCCCCAAGACACAGACAGGCCAGCAGGTTTACGGCTTCGTCGGTATGCACGGGACAGCCGGCCTGGGCGAAATAATCGCATACCCGTTTGGCCAGGTTGTGCACGGTGATGTCGTGGATGGGAGTGGGCAGCTTCCGAGGCGCGGCGGGAATGCGCCGGGAAGCGCCCAGCTCCATGAGAATATCCGCGGCGCGGCTGTTGACGGCGTATTCGCTCAAACGGGCGGTGAGGGTTTCGTCGGTGAGCCGGGCCACGGCCTGTTCCGCGTCCCGGGCAATTTCCCGGGCCTGGGCGGCACGCTGATCCAGCTGCGCCAGGGTTTCCTGGGCCTGGGCGACCTTTTCCTCCTGATGGGCCAATTCCTGGGCGTTGCGCTGCCGCAGTTCCGCCTGCATGTCCGAAAGGGTCTTTTCCCGGTTTTCCTGAGCGGCGGCAATTTCCGCGTTCAGCTGATCCCGCTGCGCCCGGAATTCCGCCAGCGCCTTTTCCCGATTTTCCGCCAGACGACGATCCGCGTCCTGAGCGATGGCCTGCCCCAGGCCGTCGATGCGGGACAGCACCTGAGCCAGCCCCGGCCGGGCGGCAGTGTGCTCCCAGGCGGCGGATACCGCGTCGTAGGCCCGGTCCACGGGGCTGACCACCGGCTGGCCGCCGTAGGCCTCGGAGACGGGATGCCCTAATTGATCCAGACGGGAATGCCGCCACTTCTCGTCAATGATTTCCTGCAGACTGCGGCCCCGGCGGGGATTGATGCCGGACTGCATGGCCCGGGTCTGTTCCCGGGGACTCAGCCGGGGATCCACCGGCGCGGGGGCGATGCTCGCGTCGTGATGCAGCCACGGATAGGCCGCCCGGGCGGGGGCGGACTGGGGCTGCGCCTCCTGACGGGGGGCTTCCGGCGCGGCAGCCGCCGGTTCCGGCAGGGGATACAACGCGCGGCCCGGGCGGGCGGCCAGGAAGCAGTGCGTCTGACCGTCGAAACCGGCGACCTCAAAGCGCTGGAAGTCCTCCGGCGCGGCAATCTCCTCCGTGCGGGTCAGGGCCACGCCCTGCTCCAGATTCTCCATGGGCGCGTATTTCCAGAGCACGCCGAAGGGCACGCAGCCCTCCAATACCACCCGGGCGGTGCCGGGGGTGGGAATGCTCAGGGCCAGCTGCGCCGCGTCTTCCGGCGCGGAGACTTCCAGGATTTCCGCCAGCACGTTTTCCGGCAGCTCCCGCACCACGTCGGAATAGATGATGAACGCGTTGGTTTCCGTTTCGTCCCCGTGATAATTTTTGTTGGGACGGATTTTGTCGTTTTCCTCGGGATGTTCCCGCAGATCCACCGCGCAATAGCGGCCGACCCGGCGCATGCGGGCCTTGAACCGGCTGGATTCGTTTTTGTCCGGCACAATGCGGATGCAGCCGTTTTCCGGCAGCTGATCCCGCATGTCTACCGGTCGATAGCCGTCCTGTTCCGCCAGAATCAGCGGCATAAAGCGAAAATAGGATTTTTGCGGATTGTCTTCTTCAATAAGGCCGATACAATATTTTCCGGGCAGTTCCATAGATATACGCCCCCCTACAAGCTGCTCCTATAATAAATAAATTTATATATCTTATAATACACGCATTTGGCGCAAATGTCAAGAGACGACGCATAAATCATTATGAATGTGATAAGGATTCCGGGATTGTCAAGGGAGAAAAATGTGTGTATAATAAAGGGCAGTTGAAACTGGGAGGACTTTCAGAATGAAGACCATCAAAATCGGCATTATCGGCTGGGGCTTTATGGGGCGCACCCACGCCCACGCCCTGCGGGCCATGCCGCTGTTTTATCCCGGCGCGGGCTTCCGGGCGGAGATCGCGGGCATTTGCTCCCGCCGGCTGGAGAAGGCCCGGGAGGCGGCGGAGGAGCTGAACGTGCCCTATTATACCGACGATTACCGGCAGCTGCTGGCCCGGGAGGAAATCGACGCGGTGTCCGTGTGCACGCCCAACGCCCTGCACGAGGAAATCGCCCTGGCGGCGCTGAAGGCGGGGAAGCATCTATATATCGATAAGCCCCTGGCGGATACGGCTCAGGGAGCCCGGCGCATTGCCGACCAGGCGGAAAAATCCGGCGTGTTCACCCGTATGGTGTTTAACAACCGCTATCTGCCCGTCACCCTGCGGGCCCGGGAACTGGTGGATCAGGGGCGCATCGGCCGGGTGCTGTCCTTTGAGGGACGCTATCTCCATTCCGGCTCCATCGACCCGAACAAGCCCATCGGCTGGAAGCAGACCCTTCAGGGGGGCGTGCTGCTGGATCTGGGCAGCCATGTGCTGGACCTGATTACCTGGCTGTGCGGCTATCCGGAGGCGGTTTTCTGCGCCCAGCGTACCCTCTACGACACCCGGCCCACCCGGGAGGGGGGCGCTACCCGGGATCTCAGCGACGACCAGACGCTGATGCTGCTGCGGCTGCCCGGCGGCGCCATGGGCCAGGTGGAGGCCAGTAAGATCGCCACCGGCGCCAACGACGAACTGACCGTGGAGATTCGCGGGGAAAAGGGCGCGCTGGCCTTCGACCTGATGCAGCCCAATTACCTGCGCTTTTATGACAATACCCGGCCGGAAGCGCCCCTGGGGGGCGAGCGGGGGTTCCAGTGGATTGAAACCGTGGCCCGATACCCCGCGCCCGGCGGAACGTTTTTGCCCCCGAAAAATTCCATCGGCTGGGATCGGGGCCATCTGCATTGCTATTACACCTTCCTGGACTGCCTGGCCCGGGGCGCGGCGCCGGATAACGGCGTGGGGGAGGGCGCGCGGCTTCAGATGCTGATGGAACGGGCCGCCCAGTCCGCCGCCCAGGGCCGCTGGGTGGATACCGGAGATTTGTAAAAAAGCCGAATTTTCCCTTTTTTGAACCGAAATGCCCCCGGATGCGTCTAATTCCCACCAATTCCGGATATCCTTACATTTCGGACGAAGGGGGGGAAGTGGCATGCGGAAAAAACCGTTTTCCGGAAATTTTGTTGGAGCGCTCATCTGGTGGCTGCTTTCGGCGGCCTGGGTGATGGTGCTGTTCTATTTTTCCGGGCAGAATGGCGCGGATTCTTCTCAGCTCAGCGGGAATCTGGCCCGGTGGCTGCTGGACCGGATGCCCTTTTTGAACCTTGCGCCGGCGGTTTTTGAACATTATCTGCGCAAAACCGCGCATTTCGGCATTTTTGCGGTGGAAGGATTCCTGATTCGGGTGGCGCTGTATCGCACCCGGCCCAGAAAATTCTGGAATCTTCCCCTGGCCATGGCGCCATGCGCTCTGCTGGCGGTGGCCAACGAATTGCATCAGCGGCTCTACCCGGGCCGCAGCTGCTCTTATCTGGACATGGGCATCGATACCGCCGGGGCTCTGGCGGGAGCGCTTGCAGGATCGCTGGCCTGTTGGATGGCCGAAAGCCTGCGAGTGCGCCGGGCATACGGCGAGTTGACAAGGCGACAGAAGGAAAGGAAGTGAACGCAGAGATGAAATATCGTCTTCTGCACGTTCCACGAGGTAACTTCCCGGCGCGGCTGATGGGGCAGGCCCTCCGTGTCGGGATGAAAAAGGGCTGAACCCCGGTCGCGCCGGCTTCGTTGAACCGATTTGAATCATATTTCGAACGAAGAGGAGCGACAAAAAATGAAAAATGAAGCATTGATAATGTCCTGGCGGCATGAGGAACAGATCGCCCATATCCATGGTTGGGATTTTTCGCACATTCAGGATCGTTATGCGGAGGAGGACGACCTGCCCTGGGATTATCGCCAGGTTATCGAAACCTGTCTGACAAAGCAGACCCGGCTGCTGGATCTGGACACCGGCGGGGGAGAATTCCTGCTTTCGCTGGATCATCCCCGGCGGCAGATGGCGGCCACCGAGGAATATCCGCCCAACGTGGCCCTTTGCCGGGAACGGCTTTTGCCCCTGGGGGTGGATTTTCGACCCGCTTCGGCCATGGGCCCGCTGCCCTTCCCGGCGGAAAGCTTCGATATGGTGATCAATCGCCACGCGGATCTCTGCCCGCAGGAGATTTCCCGGGTGCTGAAAAAGGACGGCGTGTTCGTCACCCAGCAGGTGGGCGCGGAAAACGACCGGGCGCTGGTGGAACTGCTGCTGCAGCCCGCCCCGCCCATTCCCTTTCCCAACAACCGCCTGAAGCCGGTCGCGGAAAAATTCGAACGCGCGGGCTTCGAAATCCTTCGGGGAGAAGAGGCCTTCCGGCCCATCCGGTTCTGGGACGTGGGGGCGCTGGTGTGGTTCGCCCGGGTGATCCCCTGGGAATTTCCGGGCTTCAGCGTGGACGCCTGCCTGGATCGGTTGCTGCTGGCCCAGCAAATCCTGGAAAGGGACGGCGTAATTTCCGGCACCATCCACCGCTTTCTGCTGGTGGCCCGAAAGAAATAAGGCTTCCATAATCCATTGACCCATTGCCCTGCGGCGCAAGTCGCAGGGTATTTTTTTAACAAAAGAATGGGGTTGACAAATCGCCACTAGTGAATATAATATAGTACTGTAAGAAACGTGAAAGGAGCGCAGCATGAACAGCCAGTATAAAAAAGGCGTGGTGGAATTGTGCGTGCTTTCCCTTTTGGAAAAGGGGGACTGCTACGGATATGAAATTTCCGAAACCCTGTCCCGGCACATTGACATTGCGGACGGCACGGTCTATCCGGTTTTGCGCAAATTGAAGGCGGACGGACTGCTCACCACCTATCTGCAGGAAGAAAGCGGCGGCCCGCCTCGAAAATATTACCAGCTGACCCAGCTGGGCCGGGAAACCTATCAGGCGGACCGGGAAGAATACCTGAAATTTGCGCGGGAAGTAAGGACGCTATTGGAAGGAGAAGAAAAATGACGAAGCGGGAATTTATGGAAAAACTGACCCGGGAATTGGAAAACCGGCGGGTGGCGGACGCTGAAGACATTATTGAAGAATACCGGCAGCATTTCGAATTCAAGCTGGCGGACGGCTATTCTCAGGAAGAAATCGCCGCCAAGCTGGGAGACCCCGCGGCCTTGGCGGCGCAGTTTGCGGAGTCCGGCGAGGGAAAAAGCGCCGGCGCTGGCAGTCGGATCCTGGTCCGGGTGGGGCTGGGATTCGTGGATCTGCTGGAGGGAATGATCTTTCTGATGCTGCTGGCCTTCGGGCTGGTGCTTACCGCGGCGACGGCGGCGTTTGCCGTCAGCGGCGTGTGCCTGGCGGTGGGCAGCGGTATGTTTGAACCGGTAGCGCCCATGCCCTATGGAGCGGCGCTGCTGCTGGGGCTGGCGCTGTTGGCCCTGAGCGTTCTGACCGCCACCGGCTGCACCTGGTATGGCGTGTACCTCCGGCAATCGGTGCGCATGTACTTCCGTTTCCGCAGCAACGCCATCGCCCGGGCGGAAGGCCGCGCCGTGCTTCCTGCGGCGTCCCCGCGCCCCCGGCTTTCGGGCGAAAAAGCCCGTCGTCTGCGTAAGACGGCCCGGATTTCCCTGACGGCATTCGCGGTGCTGTTTGTGGCGGCCCTCGTCGCGTCCATGCTGCTGGCTGGGGCCTTCGAATTCTGGCACGCCTGGGGATGGTTCGGCTATGCCGGGCTGTAAGGGGGAATGCTTCGTGTATGTCTGGAACGCCCTGGCGCTTCTGATGTTTGCCTGTATCCATTGAGCGGCCCGCCGGCTCTGCAGAGCGCCGGCGGCCCGCCGGAACCGAATCCTCAAGACCCTGTGCGCCCTGCTGCTGGGAGGAAACCTGTTTCGATACTGCGTGTTCCATCCCCTGATTCAGGGGACAGTGCGCATTCCCGTGGAATTTTCCACGGTGGCCTATTTTGCCGCCCCCGCGCTGCTGCTGCGCAGAAAGCCCCGCCTGCGCAGTTGGGCCGCCTATTCCGGGCTGATGGCTGGATTTTTCTACTACATAGCCATGATTCTGGCAGGCGGATCCCTGTACGCCGCCGATGCGCCCCTGGAGGTGCTGATCTCCCTGCTGTGCCATGGTACGCTGTATTTCTGCGGCCTCGTCGTGGTGAAAACGGAATCCTTCCGTCTCGAGGAAGCCTCCCGGCTGGGGCTGGGAGTAGCGACGGTAGCTCTTCGCGCCGCTGCCCTGCGCCCCGTGGCGGAATGCGGCCAGCGGCTGCTGATCTATCTCCTGCTGGACGCCCCCTGGCTGCAGGCCCTTCTGCCGGAACGGCTGCTGCCCCTGGCCCTGCCGGCGTATTACGCGGCCATGGCGGCGCTGGTGTATGGTTCCATTCGGGGCTTTTTCCGGCTGAACCAACGGCAGCTTCGGCCCCTTGCCGCCCCGCGTCCCACGAAATCCGAACCAATGGGAGGTCTTTTGCATGCCCAATGAAACCTGGCTCATGTGCCCGGTCTGCCGCGGTAAAACCCGGCTGAAGCTCCGGGAAGACACGGAATTGCGAAATTTTCCTCTGTTTTGCCCAAAGTGCCGCCGGGAAACCCTGATTCACGTCCGACAATTGCATATCACCGTCGTTCAAGAGCCAGCCGCACAGACGCAGAGCCGATAATCTACGAAATCCCTTCGTTGGAACATCGGCTCTGTTTTTTTGCGCCCAGAAACGTTTTTCAAAGAAAGGAAATGCGAACATGCAATCCCAAACGCTTTCTCATCAGAACCTGACCCGGGCGCTGCAGGCCGCCGGCCGTGGGGTGCGCCCCGAGGAATTGGAAGCCTGCGCCCATCTCATGGCCCGGGCCTTTCACGACGACCCCGCCATTCGCTATCTGCTGGGGGGCACGGACCTGGGCCCGGAGGACTGGCGTTATTTTTACACGGTGCTGCGGGCGGTGTACGGAAAATGCGTGCTGCTTTCCACTGACGATCGCCTGGAAAATCTGCTGATTCTGTTCCCGCCTCGCCTGAAAAGCGTGCCCGCCCTGGCCTTCTTCCGCCGGGGCGGCGGGAAGCTCTGGCGGCATTTCGGCCTGGGGCTGTACGTCCGTTCCCTGCGATACGAGGCCCATTGCGGCCGGGTTCGGGAAAAATGCGCCCCGCCGGAGGCCTGGTATTGCATGTGCCTGGTGGTATCCCCGGAAGTCCAGGGCCGGGGCCAGGGCTCCCAGCTGCTGAAGCCCGCCCTGGAATGCCTCCGCCGGGCCGGCGTGCCGCTGTACCTGGAAACCCATAAGCCCGTCAATACCCAAATCTATGCCCACCTGGGCTTCCGGCAGGCGGACGTTTCCACCATTCCCGGCACAGACGTCGCCCAATACGCCATGCTGAAGCCCGGTACCCCCTGAATCGGGCGCAAAAAAGACGGAGCACACCCCATCGGGTGGCTCCGTCCCATTTTTGCCTGTGAAAATCAATACATCTTCGCGCCGGCGGGGATGTGGGAATCCAGCATCAAAAGATGCAGCTTTTCCTCACCCTCTTCGTGATGCACGGCGGAAATCAGCATGCCGCAGGAGTCGATGCCCATCATGGGCCGGGGCGGCAGGTTGGTGATGGCCAGCAGCGTCTTGCCCACCAATTCTTCCGGCTCGTAATAGGCGTGAATGCCGGAAAGGATGGTGCGGTCGACGCCGGTGCCGTCGTCCAGCGTGAACTTCAGCAGCTTCTTGGACTTCTTTACCGCCTCGCAGGCCTTCACCTTCACCGCCCGGAAGTCGGACTTGGAGAAGGTTTCAAAGTCTACGTAATCCGCAAACAGCGGCTCGATCTGCACCTTGGAAAAATCAATGACTTCTTCCTGGGCGGGCTGCACGGGGGCTTCCGCCGGAGCCGCTTCCTCCGCCGGGGCAGTCTCCGCACTGGCGGGCTTTTTGTCCGCGTCCAGAGGCTTCATGGTGGGGAACAAAAGCACGTCGCGGATGCTGGCCGAGTCGGTCAGAAGCATCACCAGTCGGTCCACGCCGAAGCCCAGACCGCCCGTGGGGGGCATGCCGTATTCCAGGGCGTTGACAAAGTCGTAATCCACCTGGGCGCGGCAGTCCTTTTCCAGGGACTTGCGCTCGGCCACCTGACGCTCGAAGCGGCCCCGCTGATCGATGGGGTCGTTGAGTTCGGAGAAGGCGTTGCCGAATTCGGTGGCGTTGATGAAGTACTCAAAGCGCTCGGTGAAGGCAGGGTCGTCGGTCTTGCGCTTGGCCAGGGGGCTGATCTCCACGGGATAATCGTAGATAAAGGTGGGCTGAATCAGCTTGTCCTCCACAAACGCGTCGAAGAATTCCGCCAGAATGGCGCCCCGGGTGGGCACCTCGGGCAGCTCCACATGGTGGGCCTTGGCGGCGGCAATGGCGTCCTCGTCGGTCTTCCAGTCGGCGTAATCCACGCCGCTGTATTTCTTCACCGCTTCCACCATGGTCAGCCGCTCCCAGTGGCCCAGGTCGATTTCCTTGCCCTGATAGGGCACCACCAGACTGCCGCAGACCTTCTGGGCCACGGTTTTCATCATGTCCTCCACCAGATCCATCATGCCGTGGAAATCGGTGTAGGCCTGGTAGAGCTCGATGGTGGTAAATTCCGGATTGTGCTTGGTGTCCATGCCCTCGTTGCGGAAGATACGGCCCACCTCGTAGACCCGGTCCATGCCGCCCACGATCAGGCGCTTCAGGTACAGCTCGGTCTCAATGCGCAGCACCATGTCCATATCCAGCGCGTTGTGATGGGTATAGAAGGGCCGGGCGGAGGCGCCGATTTCGAAGGGGGTCAGGATGGGGGTGTCCACCTCCAGAAATCCGCGATCGTCCAGGAAAGCGCGCAGGTGCCGAAGGATCAGGCTGCGCTTGACGAAGGTGTCCTTCACGTCGGGATTGACGATCAGGTCCAGATAGCGCTGACGATAGCGGGTGTCGGTGTCCTGCAGGCCGTGGAATTTCTCCGGCAGGGGATGCAGAGACTTGGTCAGCAGGGTGATCTGCCTGGCATGAATCGAGGTTTCCCCGGTTTTGGTCTGGAACACGAAGCCCTTCACGCCCAGGATGTCGCCGATGTCGTCTTCCTTGAAGGCCTTGTAGGCTTCTTCGCCCACGTCCTCTTTGCGGACGTAGATCTGGATGCGGCCGTCCCGGTCCTGCAGATGGGCGAAGCTGGCCTTGCCCATCACCCGGCGGGACATCATGCGTCCGGCGATGGAGACTTCCTTGCCGTCGTATTTGGCGAAGTCCGCCTGGATCTCGCCGGAATGATCGGTGCAGTCATAGGTGGTAATGGCGTAAGGGTTTTTGCCTGCCTGCTGCAGGGCCGTCAGCTTGTCCAGGCGAATCCGATTCTGTTCGGAAACTTCCATGGGCCTGTTTTCCATAGGGGTTCGACCTCCTCGTTAGCGCAGCTTGATTTCCAGAACCTTCAGCTTCAAAATGCCGCCGGGGGTGTTGGCTTCCACTACATCGCCCACGTGCGCGCCCACCAGCGCCCGGCCGATGGGGGATTCGGCGGAGATGAACAGCTTCATGGGGTCGGATTCGGTAAAGCCCACGATGGTGTAGGTGTCCTCTTCCTCATATTCCATGTCGAATACCCGCACCACGGTGCCCACGTTTACCACGTCGGTGGACAGCTTGGAATCGTCCACGAAGGTAGCGGTTTTCAAAAGCTCCTCCACCTCGGCCAGGCGGCCGTAGATGCGGGCCTCGTTGTTTTTCGCTTCGGTATATTCGGCGTTTTCGGAAAGGTCGCCGTGACCCCGGGCGATTTTGATCTCCTCGGCCACGTCCTGCTTGGCGATATGCAATTCTTCCAGTTCCTTTTCCAGGTTCGCCTTATCCGTCATCGTAAGAATACGGCTCTGTTCGTTTTCCATTTGAAAAGCCCTCCCAATCGGCTAAAGAATACAAAAGTAGACCGGATAATAAACGACACTGCCGCGCTTCCCGCGACAGTGCCCTTCCGTCCGGACAATGGCATTATATATCAGTAGAAATTAAAAGTCAAGTCCGAACCCGCAATTACGCCTTTTCCTCGCCCACCAGCATGCAAAGATAGGTGGCCACGGTGTCATACCGGGCGTCGTGAGCCCGGTCTCCGCCGCCAAACCATTTTTTGCATTTCCGGGTGACCAGTTCCGGCGTGATGCCGAAATGCTGCATCAGCTCCTCCAGCCGTGGGGGCTTGAGCTTGGAGGGATTCTGCTTCAGGGGGATGTTGGCCTCCTTGGTGTATCGCTTCAGGGTGCAGAAGGTGGCCGGCGGGGTCAGCGTCTTGCCGATGCGCCTGAATTCTCCGGTGAGATAGCGCACGTCGCACTGCACGTCGTGACCGATCCAGACCTCCGCCCCTGCGAAATCCCGATAAATTTCCTCCGCCCGGTCCGCGAACACCTGCCCGCCGGAAAGCCGGCGCAGCTTGTATACGCTCAGCCCGTGCACCTTCTGGGCATGGTAATTCATGTAGTCCAGGCTGAAGTACATGTTTTTGCCCTTCACCCGCCAGCGGGAGACGATGAGATACGAAAGCTGGCAAACCCGGCTGGATTTGCTGCCGTCGGTCTCGATGTCAAAAACGATCTGGTATCTTTTCTTCCAATGAAACATGTCTCGCCTGCCTGTCTCGCGGGGTATCTGCGCGAAGGATGCGACGGGGCGCAGCCCCATCCCTTTTATTATAAGCCAACGCCGTCTTTTTGGCAAGGCCGGGCGTGTTAAAGCCCCTGGGGTTTCTTCATTTTTCCTCCGAAATATAACAGAGCAGATACACTCCTTTATAACCCCCGCCACATATTCCGTATACCATAATCTCTGTCGAAGGCGGAGTCCCCTCATCCCATTCCCCAACCCCATCCGCCCAAGACGCGGAGCAGGCTTCATGTGGAGCGGCTCCGCTTTTTTATGTGCCATTTCGCGGCGTGTCAAGAAGTATGCTCATTTGAAAATAACGGTAATGCGACTTTTATATGCAATATTCAAAAAATTTTTTGTGCTATGGAATAAAAAGATTGATTTCGGAAAGATTATTGATTATAATAGATATTAAGCAATAGACCGGGGGAGGAAATGGTATGCTGTGTCAGTTCACGTTTTGTAATTTCAAGTCCTACAAGAACGAAACTGTTTTTGACTTTCAGGCGGAACCTCTGCCCGAATTTAGCGATACATTACTGGGTGAGGACAAGGGAGGAAAGCTGCTGCCGGTCAGCGTCGTATATGGGCCAAACGGCGGAGGGAAGAGCAATTTGCTGCGTGCGCTGTCCTGTCTGATTAGCACCGTGACAAAGCCCATCCGTCAATTGAACAAAAACAGAGAACCTTTTATTGTTCAGCAAGAAGATAAGAGCGAACCGTTTCTCCTGGACGATGAATCTCGAAATCTGCCGACGGATTTTGAAATTTATTTTCGGCAGGGAGCAAATGAATACCGCTATCTGCTTTCGATAAAGGAGGATGAAATTGAAGCGGAATCCCTTTATTGGAGAGCCATTGGCGGGAAGAAAACAGGCACTTTGTTTACGCGGGAACGATCCGAAATTGTACTTGGGCCGAGCATTCGGAAAAGAGGCATCAGCCGTTCGGTGAATCCGAAAATGCCATATCTCTCTTTTTTGGCAATCAATTACAATCTTCCAATGATTGCCGAAGTACAGAGCTGGTTCGAGGCCTGCATCATCCGTAATTACGCGAATCCAAAAACAGAGTGGGAGCTATGGGTCTCAGAAGATGAAACCATCAAGAAGTTTGCTCTAAGGGCACTGAACGATATGGGGATTGATCTGACGGACTACCGTTACGATAGAGAAAACAGGCATCTCTATACCCGGAGAACGATTCACAACAAGGTTTTCGAATTGGATTACCTTGAGGAATCTGCTGGGACTCAAAAGCTCATTGCAATGCTGCCCGTGCTTTTGATAGCGTTAAAGGAAGGACGGTTGGTGGTTTTTGATGAATTGGATGCAAAGCTGCATCCCAAGCTGCTGCGTTATGTCGTTTCCCTGTTTAAGGATACGACGCTGAATCAGCATGGCGCACAATTGCTGTTCTCTTCACAGGACATGACGACGCTGAAGAATACAGTGTTCCGCAGGGATGAAATCTGGTTTGCTGCCGAAAATGAGGCGCACGAGAGCGAAATCTATTCCCTTTACGATATTCGTCGTGAGGACAACGAGCACGTCAATAATACTGCGGCATATGACAAGCAGTATCTGGAAGGAAGATATGGTGCGGATCCATACCTTACCAATATGCTGGCAGGGGGCGGATGGGAATGAGCCTGAAACCTGTGAAAAAGGGAGATCGGGGAAAACCATGGATGAACAAAGGCCGCCGTAATAAGGTGGTGAAGATGCGCCTTGATTATCATCTGATTGTCACGGAAGGAACGCGCACAGAACCGGAATATTTTGGGGCGATTCGGGAAATCATCAATCGGAAAAATCCGAACCGGATTCAACTGGAAATTGTCGGGGCAGGAGATAATACGCTGGCACTGTTTGACGCCGCCCGGAATCTGGTTCGGAAAAATCCGAATGGATATGCGCATGTCTGGATTGTGTATGACACGGACGACTTTCCACCAGAACGGGTAGATCAGACCGCCAGACAGTGCAATGAAGCAACGGATTCAGAAACTGAATATCATGCAATTTGGTCTAATCAATGCATTGAATTGTGGTTTCTTCTGCATTTTGATTACTTTCAGACAGATATTCATCGAAACGAATACATGTCTAAAATTAACGGCTATTTCAAACGATTGGGACGCGGCGAATACACAAAAAATCGCGGGGATATGTTTGAAATTCTTCGTCCTAAAATGCAGACGGCTATTCGAAATGCTGAAAAGTTGGATGATAGAAATAAAAACTTGCCGCCTTCTCAACCTCGCCCAGGTACCAAGATATATGAGCTGGTAAAATATCTGCTGCCATATTTTGAATAAAAACGTTTTCTCTCAAGAAACCCGCATTGGCTATGGTGTACGCCACGGCCAAAGCGGGTTCTTGGTTCTTGATTTTTGTTCGGAATTATGCCTCGGGCCGGTTCTTTTCGTAAATGAGCCGCAGGCCCTTGAGGGTCAGAAGGCCGTCCAGCACGTCGATGGCGTTGGATTCCTCGGCCACCAGCACGGCCAGGCCGCCGGTGGCGATGACCTTGGTCTTGTCGGAACCGATTTCCGCCTTCATGCGGCGCACCAGGTATTCGATCTGGCCGATGTAGCCGTATACAATGCCGGACTGCATGCAGTGCACGGTGTTTTTGCCGATGACGGTTTCGGGCTTGGTCAGCTCGATGCGGGGCAGCTTGGCGGTGCGCTCGGAAAGGGCCTCCACCGCCAGCTTGATGCCGGGGCAGATGGCGCCGCCCAGGAATTCGCCCTTTTCGTTGATAGCGCCCAGACTGGTGGCTGTGCCGAAATCGATGGTGATGCAGGGGCCGCCGTAGAGCTCGTAGGCCGCCACGGCGTTGGAGATCAAATCGCCGCCCATTTCCCGGGGATTCTCGATTTTGATGTTAATGCCGGTTTTCACCCCGGGGGCCACGATGATGGGGGCCATGCCGAAATAGCTGCGGCACATGTGCTCGATGGTGAAGTTTACAGACGGCACCACCGAGGACATCATGATGCCGTCCACGCAGTCGGCGCTGAAGCCTTCGTGGGCGAACATGTTCAGAATCATGATGCCGTATTCATCGGAGGTGTTGGTGCGGCTGGTGGAAATGCGCCAGTATTTCACCATGTCCATGCCGTCGAAAAGGGCGGTTTTGATGTTGGTGTTGCCAATGTCCAGGGTCAGTATCATGGAAGCGTCCCTCCGTTATCTGCGTTTCCCGCCCGCCAGGCCGGCCTTGGTCAGGGCCGTGCCGATGGCGCCGGTAAGAATGGTAGAAGCGGCCATTTCCGCCAGGGCGTTTACGCCCACAAAGGCGCATACGAATTTCAACAGGTTCTGGCCGGCGATCATGCCCTGAATATAATCCGTGGAGCCGAACAGCAGAATCAGCGCGGACATGAACAGAACCGTGTTGCAGAAAGCCGCCGCAAAGCCCGCCACGCCGCAGGAAACCGCCGCGGGGGCGCGCCTGGCCAGAAGCTTATGAATCAGCCCCACAATCAGCCCGTCCAGGGCCCGGGGCACAAAGCACAGAAGGAAGGCAAAGAAGGGCTGAATGTTCAGAAGCGCGGCGCCGAAGGGGCTGGTTCCGCCGATGCCCAGGCACTGCAGAAAGCTGGTGATTCCAAAAACCGCGCCTACGATCATGCCGCCCCAGGGGCCCAGGGTGACTCCCGCGATGGCCACGGGCACCACCAGAAAGCTGATTTCCAATACGCCCAGATGCAGATAGCCCACGGGCGTCCAGCTCATCAGAAGCACGATGCCCACCAGAAGCGCCAGAATGACAAAGTTACGGGTAGAGATATGCTGTTTCATGTTTCCTCCGTTCGGGTTCCGTTTCGGATACCCTACGCAAAAATAAATTGGGGTTTCCCGGTGCGGTTCCTTGCGGATACCGTCCCGGGCATTATAACAGAAGCATGTTAAAACTTGTCTAGAGAAGCAAGAGGTGTTATAATAAAACAAAAAACGGAGGGAAAACACATGGGCAAGGTTACGGGACTGGCGCACATCGGCGTCATGGTGAAGGATCTGGAGGTTTCCCGGAAGTTCTACGTGGAAAAGCTGGGCTTTGAAGAGGAATGCCGCAACGACCTGGGCGGCACGGTGATCTGCTTTCTGAACAACGGCACCTGTCTTCTGGAACTGGTGTGCCGGGAAAATTACCAGGCGCCCACGGACCCCAGGGCCCACATCGACCACGTGTGCATGGAAGTGGAGGGCATCGATGCTCTGGTGGCTTCCCTGAAGGAGCAGGGCGTGGAATTTGAATCCGACGTCAATTACAGCAGCGTCATCCACGGCGGCGTGAAGAACATCTTCTTCCGCGGCCCGGACGGCGAGCGCATCGAATTTTTTGAATATCAGAGGTGACAGCATATGGTAACGTTTCATAAGGACATGCCCACCGAGGCCCGGGAACACATGCGCGGCGGCGAAGGCAGCGCGCTGTTGACCGCCCTGTGTCCCACTCTGCCGGAAAAAATGCGGCTTTTTTCCACCATTACCCTGAAGAAGGGCTGCGGTATCGGCTATCACGTGCATGAGGGTGAAACCGAACTGTTCTGCTTTGTCTCCGGCAAGGGCCGGGTGAAGGACGACGAGAACTGGGTGGAGGTCGCCGCGGGAGATTCCATGGCCACCTTCTCCGGCCACGGTCACGCGGTGGAAAACACCGGCGACGAGGACCTG
>CACXHB010000095.1 GCA_902767315.1 uncultured Eubacteriales bacterium | reverse complement strand
GTACCCAAGAGGCCGAAGGGGCTCCCCTGCTAAGGGAGTAGGGTGCGTTGAGTGCCGCCCGGGTTCAAATCCCGGCTTCTCCGCCATGAATACCGACATTAGTTGGTATAAAAAGACTCATCGAACGCGGTGGGTCTTTTGCTATACCTGCAAATATGCCAGGAATCGCCGCCTATTTGAGTTCGTTTTGCAGGAATACACGAAACGGCTTGTAGGCGGCTTTTTCTATGGGGATTCGTCACATTTCTAATATCAAAACAATGCACACCCCTATGTGTATAGCGCCTTGCTGTCTGTTTGTTGCGCATGGGGTGTGCATACCATTACACGGATGCTCAGACCGTTATTTTCTGTCCATCCCGGAAAATAAAGCGCAGATTTCCTTCAGTCGTTACGCGCACCTGCTCCACCGTGCCGTACCACAGTGTTTCATTAAAGCTTGAAATGAGGCCTTGATTCCTTAGCGTCTCCAGATATTCTGCCAGTTTACCGCGCTTTCCTATGCGCTGTTTCTGCTCGGACTCCACTTTGGCAATGCGTTGGCGAATTTCGCTGTAACGGACCTCATATTCCGCGAACTGCCGGTTGTACTCGTCCTGATCCATTGCCGTAGCGGCGTTCATGGCTATGAGTCGTTCCATCAAGCTATAATCTGGCGGGGGGATATTTTATAGAATTGCAGGATAGGCCAGTGGGTCGACGCTCAATTGCGTTCATGGATGCTGTCCGCCGGCGGCATGAAGACCTGAACGCTATAGAATTTCTTTTTGCAGATTCAGTTGCGGAGTGCGAAGCTGTATGATGAAACGGCTGTGGCGCTATGGCTGCCTCCTTTGCCGGACGGGAGCGGAAGCGGCCATTGCCGGCTATGTGAATCAGCGGATAGAGTGCGTGGAGACCGTCGCTCCGCCCCGCATCCGCCGTAAAACCGTCGCCGGCAAGGCCATCGAAGACCGGTCGCAGCTGCTGCCTGGATACATCTTCTTTCGAACCGACACCGACGCGCCGTTTCACCGGCTGACCTACATCGCAAATGTGCTCAAGCTGTTGGAGTACGAACCTCTTAGCTGGGAACTGACCGGCGGAGCTACAGAATTCTGGTATCTGTGTAAGAAAACCCGACGGGCCTGCAAAGCAGGGCGTCGGGTTTTTGAATTTCCGGGGCAAACGTCAGCCGGTGGCCTCGTTGGCCTTGGGGGAAAGATCCAGGAATTTGGTGAATTCGCCCTTCCAGCCCAGCTTTACCGTGCCCAGGGAGCCGTTTCGCTGTTTGGCGATGATGAGCTCGGCGATGTTCTTGTCTGGAGTGTTGGGGTCGAAATATTCCTCTCTGTGTAAAAACATGACCACGTCCGCGTCCTGCTCGATGGCGCCGGAATCGCGGATGTCCGAAAGCACCGGCCGGTGGTTGGAACGTCCCGTGGGCGCACGGGAGAGCTGCTGTAGGGCGATGATGGGCACGTTCAACTCGATGGCCAGCGCCTTCAGCGCACGGGAGATGGAGGCCACTTCCTCCTGGCGGCTGCCGAACTTGCCGGAGGCGGTCATCAGGGAAATGTAGTCGATGAGGATTACATCCAGACCGTGCTCCAATTGCAGCCGGCGGGCCTTGGAACGCATTTCGGAAACCGTAATGCCCGGCGTAGCGTCCACATAAAGGGAAGAGGGGCCGATTTTAATCATGGCCTCGCTGAGCCGCAGCCAGTCCTCGTCGGAAAGCTGTCCGCGGCGCACTTTCTGCATGTCCACCAGCGCCTCCGTGCAAAGCATACGCATGGCCAGCTGCTCCGCAGGCATTTCCAGAGAGAACACCGCCGCGGCTTTTCCGGCGCGAATAGCGGCGTTTTCGATGAAATTCATGCCGATACTGGTTTTGCCCATGGAGGGACGGGCGGCAATCAGCACCAGTTCGCCGCCGTGCAGGCCGGTGAGCAGATCGTCCAGTTCGGTGTACCCCGTGGGCACGCCTTCGATGCGGCCGTGGTTTTTGAACAGTTCCTCGATCTTTTCGAAGGTGCTGATCAGAACCGGCTGTATGGCCTGCAGCTGCTCGCCGCCTTTGCGCATGGTGATGTCGTAAATGGCCTTTTCTGCGCCTTCCAGAATGTCGCCGGTTTCCTCCTGGGCAGAGTAGCAGTCCTTCAGAATGCTCTCCGATGCGGCGATGAGCTTACGCAAGGTGGATTTTTCGTCTACAATGCGTATGTAAGCCCCTACGTTGGCGGTGGAGGGCACGTTGGCGGACAACTCCACCAGATAGGCGGAACCGCCCACGCCGTCCAGCTTGCCCCGGCGGGTGAGCTCCTCGTCCAGGGTGACGAAATCAATGGCCCGGCCGCTGGCGGCCAGTGCGCACATGGCGGAGAAGATTTCCCGGTTGGCCGGGTCGTAAAAATCCTCTGCCTTCAGCGCCTCGATGGCTAAAAGAGAGGCCTCGCTGGAGCGCAGCATGGCGCCCAGCACCGACCGCTCCGCCTCCGGCTGATTGGGCGGTACCCGGGCGGGCTGATACTGTTCCATAGTTTATTTTTCTTCCACGGTGACGTTGATGACCATGCGGGTGGAAACGCCGGCGGAGAGGCGCACGGTGCACAGCACCTGACCGGCGCTCTTGATGGGCTCTTCCGGTTCGAACTTCCGCTTGTCGATTTCCATTCCGTACTGATTTTTCAAGGCCTGGGCGATGGCTTCGTTGGTGACCTTGCCGTACAGCTTGCCGCCGGCGCCGCCCTTCACGGAAAGCTGAATGACCTTGCCCTTCAGTTCCCGAGCCTTGGCCTCCGCCTCCTGGCGCTTCACGTCGTCCCTGTGCTTCTGGGCGGACTGCGCCTTTTCCACGGCGTTCATGGCCTCGGGCGTGGCTTCCCGGGCCAGCTTCCGGGGCAGCAGATAATTGCGGCCGAAGCCGTCGGATACTTCGATGATCTGATCTTTTTTGCCGCTGCCGCGAACATCCTGCAAAAGAATGACTTTCATAGGTGATTCCTCCCTGACGTAAATTTCGTTTATTTGTCCTTCTTCCGGGCGCGGAGGGCGGCGATTTGCCGCATTGCGCCGGTGGAGCCAAACAGCGCGGAGGCCGCACCGTAATAGGGGATATAGGAAGCCAGCAGAATCTCGGCGGCCACAATCAGCACCACCCGCCAGCCGGGCTTCATGCCCGCCCGGGCAAGGTTCCGCTCCAGCGAAATGGCCGCCTGGATTCGGAAGGCCAACATCAAAAGCGTTTCCAGGGCCAGTGTGGCCACCTCCGCCCCGGGAAGCCCCGCCAGATTCAGCAGATAGCAGACCAGCATCGTGGCCAGCAGTCCCACCGTCAGCGTCCAGGGGGTGTACCACATGGAAACCGGCACATAGGTGCGATGGGTCCCGCCCTTGTCAAAGGCCTTGTTGCCCCAGGCCACGCCCAACAGCGCCGACAGACAGGAGGAGCCGATCAGAAGCCCCGGCAGCGTCAGCGTCATGGCGTCCGATAATTCCTGGAAAAGTCCCGTGAGATAATCCGCCCGCCGGGCCGCGTCCAGCACGCCCTGCATCAGCTGCGTCTCGGTAAAAGTCTCAGGCAGTCCGTCGATGGAATAGCGCAGATTCAGATAGTAGTCAATGAGCCCGGGGGGCAGAATGTCTTCCACCATGGCCCGAAATTGGCCCATCAGCGTGCCCACAATGTCCGTGCCCATAAAGGCGTATGCAATGCCCAGCGCCGCCAGCACCCCCAGAATCTGTACGGCGATGCCCTGCTTGATCTGCAAAACAAAGGGCTTGCGCCAGCGAATGCCGCGAATCAGAAAAGCGGCGGGCAGCGCGAAGGCCGCGGCGGCCATGAGAGCGGCCGCCAGGCCAAAGTATAAATCGAAGGCGATTACCGTGAGCAGCATGCCGGCGCAGGCGGGAATCCAGCCGCCAAAGCCGAAGAGAAACACCGTAATCACCGGGAAAACAAACACGGTCGTCGAAAATCCCACCAGCAGGGGGGAGAGAAGCGCCGTGGCCAGGGCGATGGCTACGCCGATAAAAACCCGGCCGCGGGAGCGCTTGGGCATTTCGGGATGGGTCAAAATGAGCTCCTTTCTGAATCAAGGGCAGAAACTATCCTATTTTATAGGAGGATTATAGCATAATTGGCCGCGCGAATCAAGTTCGCGCGGCCGCAGGGCTGTTATATTGCGGGGAAGTTATTGCTTTTCCTCCAGTGCCTCGTTCAGGCGCTCGATGGTGTCCCAGTCGCCTTCCTCTGTGGCCAGATCCAACAGCGCCGTCAGGGTGTCCGCGTCCAGCGCTTCCGCCAGGCAGGTCAGCGTGCCCAAATGTCCGTCCTGAGCCAGCTTCAGGCAGGTTTCCTTCAGAGAGTCTCCGTCCAGATGCTCGGCCAGCTCCTCGGCAAAGCCGGTATCGCCGTTTTCCACCACGGCGGCAAACAGCTTCCCGCCGCCGGCGCCTTCCAGATATTCCTCTTCCAGCTCCAGACACAGGTTCTGCCGGCCGGCCTGATAGGCCTTCAGCGCCAGTTCTCCCACGTCCATGTCGTCCAGTTCTATCTCGTCATAATGGCTCTCCAGCCAGTCCCAGTCGTCCTTCTCCAGCGCGGCTTTCACCAGCAGCTCCGCTACTTCGCCTTCGGGTTCCAGTTCGTCCAGATGGCTGCCGATCCAGTCCAGCTTTCCGGCCTTGACGGCGGCGTTCAGCAGAGCCTCCCGCACCTCGTCCGAATTGGCCAGATCGTCCAGATACAGCTCAATCCAGTCCCACTTACCCTCGGAAGCGGCGGTTTCAGCCGTCAGCGCCAGCTCTTCGTCGTCCATGCGCTCCAACCGCTGCTCGATGGCCTCCCAGTTGCCCTGAAGCAGCAGATCCTCCACCGGGGTGTTGTTGTATTCCTCGCCCAGGTTGTCGCTGACCCAGTCCGTCATGCCCTTTTCCAGAGCCTTCCGGGCGATGCGCTCCTTCAGTTCTTCGTTCTCCAGCTGCTCCATGTGCTCGGCGATCCAGTCGAACTTTTCTTCTGCCAGCGCCCGTTCAAAAATGCGGGTGCGCAGGTCGGAATTTTTCTTTTCCGGCTTGGGGGCGGGTTCGGGCTTTGCCGCGGCGGGTTTTGCAGTCCGGGCGGCCTCCGGACAAATCTGATCTCCCAGATTTCCCAGCTTCTTCATGGCCTTGGAAATGGACTTGCCCAGCTCGTTGTAGGTCTTCTTTACAGCCTTGGCGGCGGGGCGGCAGTACTTTTCGCCCTTGGCCACGGCCATGGTCAGCGCATCCACCGCTTCCTTCTTCAGGAAGGGAGCCAGCCGGCGCAGCGTGTCCCAGTTGATTTCGCTGCCGGATTCAATCAGGCTCTCCAGGAATTCGGCGCTGACGAAGGGAGCCAGTCGGGCCAGATCCCGGGGGGTGAGGCTGCCGGAATAGCTGCGAAGCATTTCCTCCAGCGCGGCCCGGCTCATGAAGGGGGCCATTTGGATGATTTTCTCCACGTCCAGGGGCTCGTTTTTGGATTCCTTCGCCTCGGCCTTTTCCGCCTGCGCTTCTTCGTCCGCCACGGCTTCCGCTTCGCCCGCGTCGCCGTTGGCTTCCGATTCCGTGGCCTCGGCCATGCGGCGCTTGCTCAGAATGTCCTCGGTGTCCAGCTTCAGCACGATGGGCTCTTCCTTGGGGTCCTCGTCCGGGGCTTCATCGGTATTCTCGCCGGGGTTTTCATGGGGATCGTACTCGGTTTCCAGTACGTGGGCCACCTCGCCGTTGAGCAGCTGCTCCAGCGTTACGCCGAACATGCGGGAAAGCTCCATTAATGTAAGTACGTCCGGCAGCGCCGCGCCGTTTTCCCACTTGGACACCGCCTGATGGGATACGTTCAGACAGGCTGCCAGCTGCTGCTGGGTCAGGTTCTTGGACTGGCGCAGCTGCGCGATGGCCAAACCGACTTTTTTATTATCAATCATGGTGAATCCTCCTTTTAATAAGCGGCCTGCAGGCGAATGGCGTGCAGACGCTCGGCAATGTCGCTGGTAATGAGCTGTTCCATGGTCACGCCGAACAGGCGGCACATGGCGTAAAGCGTCATAATGTCAGGCAGGGCGACGCCGTGTTCCCATTTGGATACGGCTTGATGGGAAACGTACAGAAACGCCGCCAGAGACTGCTGGGTCAGGTGCATCGCCCGCCTTAGCTGGGCAATGGCGTTTCCAATCGCAGCGGTATCGGCCATGATGTCATCCCTCCGTTTCTTGTCGTTGAGAATATTATACGTCATTCTCTGAGAAATTGCAATCAACTGTAGGTTGCATTCTACCGAGCGCAAGTAGAATCTTACTAGCACTCGGATGAAATGAGTGCTAAAATGGTTGACATCCGTTCAAAAATGCACTACAATGAATCCATCAAGATCAGGAGGCGATTTTTATGCCCGAAAAAGGCAATATTTCCATAAATGCAAAAAACATCATGCCCGTGATTAAGAAGTGGCTCTATTCGGACCGGGACATCTTCGTGCGGGAACTGGTCTCCAACTGCTGCGACGCAGTCAGCAAAATGAAGCGCCTGGTGAGCATCGGCGAGGCGGAAAACACCGAGGAATATCGGGTGGACGTGCTCATCAATCGGCAGGAGGGCACCCTGACCTTCCGGGATAACGGCCTGGGCATGACCGCCGACGAGGTGAAAAAGTACATCGCGCAGGTGGCCTTCTCCGGCGCGGAGGATTTCCTGAGCAAATATAAGAACGAAAAAGACGACGCCGGCGGCATCATCGGCCATTTCGGCCTGGGCTTCTATTCCGCCTTCATGGTGGCGAAAAAGGTGGTCATTGATACCCTCAGCTACCAGAAGGACGCGCAGGCGGCCCGCTGGATCAGCGAAGACGGCATGGAATACGAAATGGAGCCTTCTGATCGCGCCACCCGGGGCACCACCATCACCCTGTACCTCAACGATGAGGACAAGGAATTCCTGGAGATGTGGAAGCTCACCGAGGTGCTGGAAAAGTACTGCGGCTTCATGCCCGTGCCGGTATTCGTGCAGGACGTGACCCCCGTGGAAAAGAAGGAGCCCGCCGAAGGCGAGGAGAAACCCGAAGAGGAAGACAAGCCCGCCGAGCCCCGCCAGATCAACGACGTGAGCCCCCTGTGGCTGAAAAAGCCCAGCGAGGTTACCGACGAGGAATACAAGGCCTTCTATCATAAGGTGTTCCACGATTACGACGAACCCCTGTTCTGGATTCATCTGAACGCGGAATATCCCTTCAATCTCAAGGGCATCCTGTATTTCCCCCGGCTGAAAAACGAGTTCACCGCCAACGAAGGCGTGATCAAGCTCTATAACAATCAGGTTTTCGTGGCCGATAATATTAAGGAAGTCATCCCCGAATTCCTGATGCTGCTCAAGGGCGCCATCGATTGCCCGGATCTGCCCCTGAACGTGTCCCGTTCCTTCCTGCAGAACGACGGCTACGTGAAGAAAATGGCGGCCTATATCACCCGCAAGGTGGCCGACCGACTGGTTTCCGAATTCAATAACCATCGGGAAGACTATCAGAAGTATTGGGACGACATTCATCCCTTCGTGAAGTACGGCTGCATCAAGGACGAAAAGTTCTACGACCGGGTGAAGAACGCGCTGCTGTTCAAAACCACCGCCGGCGATTATCTGACCCTGGAGGAATATCGCAACGCCAATTGCGAAGAGGGCAAGGACCCCGTGGTCTATTATACCTCCGACGAAAAGCGTCAGGCCCAGATGATCGAAATGTACACCGCCCAGAACAAGGGCGTGGTAGTGCTCAATACCCTCATCGACGCAAACTTCATTTCCTTCCTGGAGTTCACCGAACGGGAGAGTAAGCTCACCTTCAAGCGGGTGGACGCGGCGGCGGAGGACCTGACCGAGACCGGCGAAACCAGCGAGGACGACCGCAAGACCCTGGAAACCCTGTTCCGGGAAGCTTCCGGCGACGACAATCTGGAAGTGCAGCTGAAGGCCTTCAAGTCCGACGAGATGATCTCCATGATTACCGTGGACGAGCAGAACCGGCGTTTCACCGAAATGTCCCGCCAGTGGGGTCGGGATCTGAACCTGCCGGAGAAGCGTACCCTGGTGCTGAACGACCGGCATCCCATCGTCCAGTGGCTGAAGCACGCGCCGGAGGGAGATACCCGCAAGGCCGTGTGCGCTCAGGTGGTGGATTTGGCGGAAATGGCCCGTCAGCCTCTGGTGGCCGAACGCATGGTGGAATTTTTGCGGCGTTCCAATCAGCTTCTGAGTCTGGTGGTTCGCTGACGAAAAGGGCTCCCCTGAAATTTCGGGGGAGCTCTCTTTTAAAGGAATGGAAGGGGAGAAAAGAATATGCATTGCCAGGTGAGCGACTGGTACGGCTTTGAACGGCTGGATTTTTCTTTTGAAGGCAGAAAGGCGATTCTGATTCGGCCCGAAACGGGGGAAGGCCGTTGGATGCTGAAAACGGAATACTTCCCGGCTTTTCAGGATCTGGAGCGGGCGCTGGTGGAAAAAGGCTTTCACCTGGCCTATCTGGAAAATGAAAACCGCTGGGGTATGGACGCGGATCAGGAGGCAAAGGCCCGCTTCCGGGATTTTCTCTGCAAAGAATTTTCCCTGCAGCCCCGCTGCCTGCCCATCGGCATGAGCTGCGGCGGCCTTCATGCCCTGCAGCTGGCGGTGCGGCGGCCGGACATGGTTTCCGCCCTGTATCTGGACGCGCCGGTGGTGAATCTGTTCAGCTGCCCCTTCGGCTTCGGAATCGGTTCCGATATCGGCCCCGGGGCGCAGCAGGAGGCCCTGAACGCATTGGGGCTGACCCGGTCGCAGCTTATCGCCTACCGGAATCAGCCCATCGATCATCTCTCTGTCTTGGAAAAATTGCGTATCCCCATGGCCCTGGTCTGGGGCGATCAGGATACCACCGTGCCCTTTGAGGAAAACGGCGCGTATCTCAAAGATCTGTATGAGCGGGCCCAGATTCCCCATTATTTCGAATGCAAGCCCGGCTGCGGTCATCATCCCCACGGCCCGGTTCAGATGGAATCTGCCGTGGAATTCCTTTTGCGGCATACCCGGGATTAATCCAGACAAAGCGCCAGGAAGTCCTTCAGGCTTCGGGCGCCTTTTTCTACCACCGCGGCGTAGATTTCCGGGCTGTGAAAATGAATGGGCGCCTTGTCAAATCCATACTGTCCCCGGGCGATGAGCCCCTGCTTGATTTCCAGAATGGCGCGGCCGATCTCCGGGCATTCCCGGGCAAGTCGGGCCATTTCGTCGTTGCGGCGCAGGGTTTCGGCAATGTCCGCCTCGCTGCGCCAGCAGATGTCCACGCTCCATCGGCGGCCGGTGCGGAAGGTTTCGATGCCCAGACTGCACCGGTTGTTTCCCGGCAGCCATTCCGCCTGGTTGAAACAGGGGCGAAGGGCCGCTTCTACCTCCTGGGTAATGCGCCTGTATTGCTCCGCGTCCGGCATGGGCCCTGCCATGGAGATGTCCAGATCCTCCCAGGCCATCAGATTCATCCGATAGCTTCCCACCGGCACCGGCTTTCCGTATTTGCTTAATACGTCCATCAGCCCGCTGACTTCCAACAGGTGATCCGCCGCTTCCTTGACAGACATGGTTTCGCGCATCCTTCCTTTGCTTTTGTGAGGAATATTATATAACAATTTGTTAATTGCGTCAAGGATTTGCGAAGTGTTTTGTAAATTTTACGGCGCTATTTTGTGTTTTCACCCAAAACCCTCCGGGCGAAATCTTCAAAATAGAAGGAGTCCAGCCCTGCCGTGCCCCCGGCCAGGTTGAAAAAGCAGCTGGGAATTTCCCGCTGGGTCAGGTTTTTCAGAATGCAGGGAGTGCAGCCCTGGTCATGATTGGCGGGGTGATTGGGGCAATCCCGATCTCTGCAGGTGCACATTTTGGCCGCGTCGATGGGTTTCATGCTTCTTCCAACGCCTCTTTCAGTATTTCAGGCATGCCGATTTTTTCACAGACCCGTTCCCAGCGCCCCCGGGTTTCCTCCGTGTCGATCACCGGCCGGAACCCCATGCGCAGATAGGTCACAATGGCCGGCAGCCGGAAATCGTCCGTGGTCAGGTCCACGTATACGCATCCTTTTTCCAGCAGGGCGTTCACCGCCGCGGCGCATACGGCGAAGCCGATTTTGCGGCCCTTGGCCTGGGGCAGCACGCTGACCATGTGCAGCGTTCCGCCCGCGTCGCCGGGGTGAAACGGATCCGCCGGGTGGGTGTAGCCCGTGGCGGTGCCTACAATGCCGTTCTCCGTTTCCGCCAGAAACACCGTATCCGTCGTTACGCCCCGGTGGCGGAGAATCACTTTCTCCAGCGTCGCGTGGTCATAAGGCGTTTTCGTCAGCGGCAAAAGCGCCTGCACCATGCCGGGAAAATCCCTTTCCTCATAATGCCGCAGCCGAACCCCCGGGGCGGGGGAGAAGGGGATGGCCTTTCCCTGATACCGCATGGAAAGCTGGGGAAGTCCCCGGGGCTTTTTCATCTCCAGCCCGATTTTCACCGCGGAAAGCGCTCGCACCGTCGCCCGGCGCAAAAGCTCAGGAGCTTGCTCCATGGCCGTTTCCAGCGGCATGGGCCCGTCGGGAATGGCCTCCATGGCGGTCAGTCCCTCCGCCAGAAAGCCTTCCGCCCCCGCTCCCAGAGTACCCGCCAGGGCGATGACAGGCACGCCCCGTGCAGCGCAGCGGCGGGCGATGCCCACGGGGGCCTTGCCGTAGCGCAGAGACTGCCGGTCCAGCTTGCCCTCGCCGGTGAGCACCAGATCCGCCTGCTCCAGGGCGCGGTCAAAGCCCACCGCGTCCAGCACCGCGTCGATCCCCGGCTCCAGTTTGGCCCCCAGCACGCCGGCCAGGGCGTAGCCCACGCCTCCCGCCGCGCCGGCCCCGGCCATGGCGCAGTCCGGACAGCCCGCCTGGGCCAGCACCCGGGCGTAATGGGCCATGCCCGCCTCCAGCCGGGGCATGAGCTCCGGGGTTACGCCCTTTTGCGGGCCGTAAACCGCCGTGGCCCCCTCCAGCCCCAAAAGGGGATTGGTCACGTCGCAGATCACCCGAATTTCCACCCGGGGCAGCGCGCTCAGGTCCACTGAGGCGACCTTTTCCAGTTCCGCGCCGCTGCCCGTCAGGCGATTGCTCTGATCGTCCCGGAAAACGGCCCCCAGGGCGGAGAGCATGCCCATGCCGCCGTCGTTGGTGGCGCTGCCGCCGATGCCCATGAGAATCCGCTTTGCCCCCGCCGCCAGCGCCGCGGCCATGAGTTCCCCGGTGCCGTAGGAGCTGGCCCGCATGGGATCCTTTTCCGGGGCCAGCGTCAGTCCCGAGGCCTGGGCCATCTCGATCACCGCCGTGCCGTCCTCCAGCATGCCCCATTGGGCGGGAATCCGCTTTCCCAGGGGCGAAGTGACCTCCGCTTCCAGATAGCGTCCCTTTCCTCCGGCGAGAATGGCCTCCAGGGTGCCCTCGCCGCCGTCGGCCACCGGCATTTCAATGGGAATCGCCGCAAATACGTCCGTAACCGCCCGTGCCATGATCTCCGCGGCCCGCTTCGCCGAAAGGGAACCTTTGTAGGAATCCGGTGCAACGATGATTCTCATTTGTCTTTTCCGCCCTCTCTGATTTCTTTTTCCAATGCTTCGATAATCCGGGCAATGGCGTGGTCGTCGTTTTTTACGGTGATTCGGTCCGCCACGGCCTTGGCTTCCGGCACGGCGTTGTCCACCGCGTAGCCGATATCCGCCATGCGGATCAGCGTCACGTCGTTTTCGTAATCGCCCACGCCCACGATGACCCGCACCTCCGGCAGCAGGCGGCGCATCTGCGCAAGGCATTCGCCTTTGCCGCTGCCCAGAATATGCAGCTCCACCCCCATGGGATAGCTTCGGTCCACGGCGTATTCCCCGCCGAAATGCTCCTGGGCATATGCCTGCAGCCGGGGCGTATCCTCTATCGTCTGATGAAACAGCACTTTATACCATGGCCGGGGAATTTTGGCGAAGTGCGCCGAGGGCAGCCCCATCTCAGGGGTCCATTCGTTGCCCTGGCCGTACGCGTCGCACAGGTAAATCCGTTGGGCCCAGGGGCAGCGGCTCATTTCGTCCATCATCGCCCCGGCGGATTCCGGCAGCGTCGCCTCCCAGAGCCGCTTCCCGGTTTCCGCGTCGCAGATCATGGTGCCGTTGCAGGCGATGACCGGGGCGTTGCATTGGAATTGGGGAAAGCCCGCCACGAACTCCGGCGAACGTCCGGTAGCGATAGTAAATCGCCCGCCGTTGTCCTGAAAATAACGCACTGCCCGGCAGTTTTCTTCCGAAATTCGCCCACCGGAACAGAAAAATGTCCCGTCGAAATCCGAACAAATCAGGTATCCGTCAAATATCATTTTCCAATCCTCCCATGAAAAATGATATGCCGCTTTTTTCGTTCTGTCAAGTATGCACGGGCCTGGATGTGTGCTATAATATCGGTAAAAACAACATCGGAGGGGTTTGGGTGAATCACATCGAATATACGCAGTCCATTCCCGTGGCGAAGGAACACGACGTAGCGGTGGCCGGCGGCGGACTGGGAGGCGTCGCGGCGGCGCTGGCGGCCCGGCGGGCGGGGAAATCCGTGCTTCTGGTGGAAAAATCTACCATTTTGGGCGGCCTCGCCACCCTGGGACTCATCAATTTCTTCGTGCCTATGTGCGACGGCAACGGCCACGCCGTCATTCGGGGCCTGTGCCGGGAATTGCTGGAGCTTTCCATCCGCTATGGTTACGACACCCTGCCGGAAACCTGGCGGGGCGGGGAAGCGGCCCCCGGCGAGCAAAGCCGCTATGTCACGCAGTTTTCTCACAGCATTTTCGCCCTGGCCCTGACAGAAATGGTGGTTTCAGAGGGAATTGACCTGCTTTTCGATACGGCCTTCTCCGCGCCCCTGATGCGGGACGGCCGTTGTCTGGGGCTGATTACGGAAAGCAAATCCGGCCGGGAATTCCATCCGGCGGGGGTGGTGGTGGACGCCACCGGCGATGCCGACGTGCTGTTCCGGGCGGGTGTGCCCACGGTGCAGGGCAAGAATTACTTTACCTATCTGGCCAAGGCCATCGACATTGCCCATTGCAAAAAAGCCGCCGCTTCCGGCCGAATTCAGGACGCGTACTACGGCGTAGAGGGCGGCGGAGCCACCTGGTGGGGCGCAAATCAGCCGGAAAACGAGCCCTATTACCTGGGCACCGACGCGCGAGACGTCACAGAATATCTGGTGCGCAACCAGCGACTGCTGCTTTCTCACATTCGCAATGACCCGCGGGATTCCCGGGACGTCGCCGTATTGCCCGGCATGGCCCAATTGCGCACCACCCGCCGCCTGGCGGGGGATTTCACCCTCACCACCGAGGATGTGTTCCGCTCCTTCCCGGATTCCGTGGGCGTGATCTGCGATTTCGAAAAACGGGGCGATTTGTACGAAATTCCCCTGCGCACGCTGACCCGGCGGGATTTCCCAAACCTGATTACCTGCGGCCGCAGCGTTTCCGCCGCGGGTTACGCATGGGACGTGACCCGGGTGATCCCGCCGGCCATTCTCACCGGCCAGGCGGCTGGCGTGATTGCCGCCCAGGCGCTTTCGGAAAACTGCGCCGTTTCCGCGGTGAATCTGGAAAAAACGCAGGCGACGCTTGCGCGGCAGGACGTTTGGATTCACATTCCGGAAAATCTGCGCCCGAAAACGAATACTGTTAAGAATTGACGCGAATCTTCTCATTGCTATTGACATGCGCGGCGTATTATACTATAATATAACACGTCGCGTGGGGATATAGCTCAGTTGGTTAGAGCGTTACGTTGACATCGTAAAGGTCATAGGTTCGAGCCCTACTATCCCCACCAACTAAGTCCTCATGTTTTGATACAAAGCATGAGGACTTCTTTTTGCATTTATAGACTGATAAACCGTCAGAATATAGGCCACAGCTACCAAATATGGGCTATATGCGCAGGAAGCGGACTGCTCTGCGTCATTTTATAAGATGGCGACTTCCACTCTCTGGCCCTTTTTAGTCTACTCCCGCCCAATTTTCGGGGTCGAAATCAGAGATTTATCAAGAAATGCACCCTACTTTGGACGATAGCAGGGTATCGTCCACAATGCAAGGTTTCGTCCAAAATATCGTGAAATAGCTTGGCTGGAAATCACCGGCGGAAGTCTTTTATGGTGCGGTGCTGCACTTGACTTGACAATTCAAGACCAAATACAGGCGCGTCCCGACGGACGCGCCTGTAAAGCTTGATTAAGCGTTGACTTCCATATGTTTTATATGTTCACATGGCGGAGCTCGTCTCGCGCCTTCCGTAATTGCATAGATCCGTCAATGCTCAAGTTTGCTCGTTTCTGGCTTCAAACGCCTGATCGATGTTCAGGATGCCAACGTCAACAAGCATTCTGGCAAATTCAGGCCCGTCAATCAGCCGAACGCCCTTTCTCTGCGCTAGCGCGACTGCTCCTTCAGAAAACCCTGTACCCGAGGAAATCACCCACGGGATAGCGGTATAACCATCCATACACCGTCCGTGCTGTTCGTAGTATTTTGAAATCTGCTCAACTCCCCAGTCCGAGGTTTCTCCATCGTGCATCTTCACCTGTATATAGAACGTGGTCATCAGCGCGTCAAACTCTGCGATAACGTCCGCATCTGCTTCATCCAGTTTATCGGCGGAATTCTTCGGGGGGATGGATACCTGAGAAGCTCCGATTTTCTGAAAATACCACTTCACAAGACGCTCAAACTTCTCCGGCGAGCTATGCCGCATTATCGCGTCTAAAAGCACCTCAGTGAGTTTGTTGACTGATTCCGCATAGAGCTTGACGGGTCTCTTTTTTTCGCCGGCTTCGATTGCGTTATCAATGCTTTCACGCAAATCGCTGATTTCCGCGTTTGTCTGCCTGATCTTCATTCGCGCGGTCAGTGCGCTGTCCGCGTAATCATAGCGCGACAGGTCTTCCTTTGTGATCCGCTCAACCCGAACGATCAGTCCAAGGTCGACAGGTTCTACGCTTTCCTTTTCCCTGTGCAGCAGCCCGTCGCTCCCCAGAAGAATGCGTTCTCCGACAGTCGATTCAAAATCTGCAAGACCCGCCGACAATTCTGAAATGGACTTTGCCGGCTCGACGACTCTGTAAACGGAGAATTTCCCATCGAACAGCGGAACCACCACCCGGTCGCCCTTCTGAAACCGACAGAAGCGCCACAGGCTCCAGCGGGAACGATCCTTCGGATAATCGTACTTTTTCAGCAGGCTGTTAAAATCCTTCATATCCGAACCGTCAGTCGACACGTTCTGGATGCCGCTGTTCGCGACGCGCGCCCAGCCGATGGAAAGATAGCCCTTGTCCAGCAGCTTGCGTGAAACGTCCCATTCGTAGGA
This sequence comes from uncultured Eubacteriales bacterium, assembly GCA_902767315.1. Lineage (GTDB taxonomy): Bacteria > Bacillota > Clostridia > Christensenellales > Aristaeellaceae > RUG11247. Next base: position 11,712 of record CACXHB010000095.1, on the reverse strand, counting down.
AATACGGTGCAGCCAGTCTTTAGCCATGATCAAGCCCTCCTTCTGTTTCTCGTTATATCCTTCTGGCAAATTCGTCGTACATTTTCAGCCAGTAATGCAGAGAGTTTTCATCCGTTCGCACCGTTGCCTCAACGGTATCCGCCGTTTCATGGGCGAACGTTACGTCCATTCCAAACCAGTCCAGCGTTTCATTGATGATGGTCTTTTGGATTTGCAGCTTCGCCTGTATGACGTCGCCGGAAAACATATGCGCGTGCCCGGTCAGGTACTCAGAGACACGCAGCCCGCCATCTAGCCCGCGCACCTTGCCCGGTTCCTTCGCGGGAAGGCGCGTCTCTTCGAGATTCATGATGCGGTCAATCCGAAAATGCGCTGCGTTGTCATATTTATGTACATTGCCGACGAGGTAATGCCGGCCGTTGGAAATCACGATTCGGTACGGATTTACTTCGTATTCCTTTGGTTCGCCGTTTTCATCGAGGCGCGGATGCAGGCGCTTGTCCACCGCGTAATCGCCATACTGAAACTTTACGCGTCTGCGGGCCGCAATCGCCTCGTGCAAAACGTCAAGGCTGTACATAAACTGCGGATTGGCGGGCCGGTTCAAACTCTGTCCCGGCGCAGGTTTATACCATTTGCCGCCCAGAGCGCGAACCTTCGCCGCCATCTCCCTGCACTGGGCGTAAGGAATGTTCGGATTATATATCAGGCCGTCCATCAACAGATTCAATTCCGCCGTGCTGAATTCATGCTCGTAATACCAGCCGTCTTTATATTCCAGCGGATAGCCCGCCGACACGAGCTCCGTCAGGTTTACATGAATGCTTTTGCGCGTGACGGTTAAGCCGTAATCCGCTTCAATGTGCGCGGCAATATCCGCCTGGCGCATGCGATGCTCTGCATCCGTGTATGTGCGAAGCGTTTCCAGTATTGCCAGCATCAGCATTTTCTTGGGCGCCGCAGTCATGTTCTCACCTTCTGTCCGAATTATATCATGCGGTAAACGTGGAGTCAACCTACCGATGGGCAGTTTTTTACCCATTCGATATGGTATATTATATATGCGGCGATGATAACAAAGGAGGAAAACAGAATGACAGCTCAGTTCAAGTGCGTTTTTTCGGCAAACAACCAGCGAATCACACAGATTGTGACGGCAAACAGCGCCATGGAAGCGAAAAAGATCATTGAATTGCAGTATCGCGGTCTTCGGCTGATTTGGTGGGAGTGCAGGAAGATTTAAGCGCTTCCTTTTTGTCAGACTGCAATATGTCCTTTCTGAGACACAACATATCGGCGCGATGACAGGATTTCTTATGAGGTGATGCGTATGATCTATGTGATGAGCGATATTCACGGGCGGATTGACCGCTTCGAATCCATACTGCGGCAGATCGATCTTCAGGAACAGGACCATCTTTATGTGTTGGGCGATGTGATCGATCGCAACGTGGGAGGCGTCGCGCTGATGCTTCGCCTGCTGCAAATGCCTAACGCGACGCTGCTGCTGGGCAATCATGAATGGATGATGCGCGATTGCATCGTCGACGGCGGTGACGCCGAGGCATGGATCCTAAACGGCGGTATGGAAACGCTGACGGAATATTTCGATCTGTCTGCAAACCAGATGCTCGTTCTGTGGGATTATCTCAGACAACTGCCCATAGAGGCAAGGGCTCGAGTGAATGATATCGACTATCTGCTCACGCATTCCATGCCGATTTCCCTGTATTCGCAGAAAAGGGACGCGAATATGACCGATACAGAATTTGCCGTCTGGTCGCGCGTTGAAGCGAATACGCCCCTGCCTGAAGGAACGACGCTCGTGTTCGGGCATACACCGACGGTATTTTATCAGGATGTTGATCCGATGCGCGTCTGGCACGGCGATCGCCGCATCGGCATCGATTGCGGCTGCGGCGATCCGAGCGGACGACTGGCGTGTCTGAGGTTGGATGATATGAAAGAATTTTATTCGGTGGATCAAACAGAAGGTGAAGCGGATGAGGTTAGATAAAACAGGAAGGACTTTCGGGTTGACACGTCAGAGTATTGCAGAAAAACGGAGCGCTGCATCAGCAGTATGACAATGATAAAGGAGGCAAAGCAAATGAACTTCGATATTTTGCAGGCCGGCAATCCTCCCCGACAGGACATCACTTCTGAAAAACGTGTAGAACTGCATCTGCATACGTGCTTTTCCATGAGGGATTCCTGCGCAACTCCCTCGGATCTGATTAAACAGGCGGCACAGTGGGGACACAGAGCCATCGCCATTACCGATCACGGCGGAGTGCAGGCATTTCCTGAAGCTTTTGCTGCGGCCAAGAATGTCGGCATCAAGCTGATTCCGGGCTGCGAGGGCTATATGATCAACGACGGCGCTGAAATCGTGGAGAGAGGCGAGGACGTCAATCTCGGCAGTGTGACTTACGTCGTGCTGGATGTGGAGACCACCGGACTGAATACGCACACGGATAAGATCATCGCGATTGGCGCGGTACGCATCAAAAACGGTGTAGAGGACGCCGAATTCTCAGAGTTGATCGATCCCGGCCGCCGTGTACCCGAGCACGCAGCGCAGATCACCGGCATTACATCGAGCATGGTGCGCGACAAGCCAAAGCTGACGGAGGTCATGCCTGCGTTTGCGGATTTTTGCAAAAACGCGGTTCTTGTGGCGCATTGTGCGCCCTTTGCAATCGCGTTTATCAGGCGCGCCTTTCGTGCGGCTGGTCTTCCATTCCATTATCCGGTATTGGATACGATGGCGCTGGTGCGCAGGCAGTATCCAGCGCTTAAGAAGTATAAAGCAGCGTATAGGACGGCTTCTGTCTGCCAGCATTTGGGGATATCATTGCCCGATGAGCATAACGTCATGTGTAAGGCTCGCACCACAGGCAGAATATTGCTCAGAGCATTGGCAGATCTGCGTTCTCAAAACCACATCTCGATGCTTTCTGAAATCAATACCTGTTATCCGACCGATGCGAGCAACCGCGCTTACCACATCACGATGCTGGCTTGCACACAAAAAGGGATGGAAAACCTGTATCGCCTGGTCAGCGAAGGGCACCTGAATTATTATAATCGTGTGCCGCACATACCCCGTGGCCTGATTCGGAAATATCGCGAGGGCCTGCTTATCGGCAGCGCGTGCAAAGACGGCGAACTGTTCCGTGCTATACTGGAGGGCAGTGATGACGATACGATTCAGAAAATTGCCGCCTTCTATGACTACCTGGAGATTCAGCCCATCGGCAATAACAAGTTCCTGAAGCGAAACGGTACGTTTTTAGACGACGAAGAACTGCGCAATATTAACCGCAAGATTGTGCAGATTGGCGAGATGCTGAACAAACCCGTATGCGCCACGGGAGATGCACATTTTAAGGAACCTGGCGACGCCATATACCGTGAGATACTAAAAAAGAATGCAGATCAGCCGCCGCTGTATCTCAAAACGACCGATGAAATGCTGGATGAATTCTCATATTTGGGGGAGGAGAAGGCAAAGGAGGTCGTGATCACAAATCCAAATCGGATTGCAGATCAGGTTGGCGATGTGCGCGTATTTTGTCCGCATCCTGAGGGAAAGCGTACTTTTCTGCCCTGTTTGCCGGGGGCGGAAGAGGAGCTGCAAGGACTGGTAACAGAAAAGGCGAAGGATATATATGGTTCGGCGCTGCCAGAGCTCGTTCAGGAGCGCATGGACAGGGAATTGAGCGCAGTCATTGGCAATAATTTCTCCACGCTGTATCTGATCACCGTAAAATTGGCTGCCAGATTGCGCTCAGAGGGCAATATCGTCAGTTATCGCGGCTTGGTGGGCGCGTCCTTTGTGATGTTTCTCTTGGGCGTTACGGAAATTAATCCTCTGCCGCCGCATTATGTCTGCCCGAAATGTAAGCATTTTGAAGCGGATGCGTCTGCGAAATACGGATCCGGCATGGATCTGCCGCTCAGGCCGTGCCCCGGATGCGGCGCGGAAATGCGGCGGGACGGCTTCGGCCTTCCGGCGGAGGTCTTTCAGGGCGCCGATGGGAGGAAACTTCCGAATATTGTTCTGACTCTTTCCAGCAACTGTCTGTCTAAAGCAATAGAATTCATCAATGAACTTCTTGGAGGTGAGGTCTGCTACCATGCGGGGGCTATCAACAAAATGGTCGTTCCATCACTTTCGATATTATACTCGCCAGCCCACAACTGTATAAGGAGATATGCAACAGAAAGGAAATTGACGCTGAACACCGCGGAAGAACTGCAGCTCGCCGCCGGTCTCCGTGACGCGGTTTCTACTGTACACATGCACGCAACGCGTTTGATTATCCTGCCAAGGGCGTATTCCGTATACCAGTTCACGCCGCTCCAGCACCCCGTCAGTTTCATATCTGTCTCTCAGGAAACCGTTACGCACTTTGACGCTTTAGCCATGATTGATGCGCTGATATCGCTGGATGTGATGGAAGTCAGGCCGCTGGTTATGCTGCGAAAATTACAGGATATGACCGGCGTCACAATTCAGAAGATACCGCTGAATGATAAAGAGGTGTTCAACAAGGTCGTTTCCCTTTTTCCCGGAACGGAGGCATTGGGAATCACAGCGGAACAACTTGGCTTATCGAATACAGGAACCATCGGTATCCCATGGGTCGACAGGCTGTTCGAAAAAGATATATTGGAATGCGTCAGACCAGTCTCTGTGGAAGACCTGATTCGCATAGCCGGCCTTTCGCAAAGCACGGGTGCGTGGCAAGGCAACGTCTCTGATCTGATGAAGGCAGGCATACCGCTGAAGGAGTGCATCAGCATGCGTGAAGATATCATGAACACACTGACTGCATTGGGCGTTGACCATGAAACTGCATTCAAGATCATGGAATCAGTCCGCAAAGGGAAAGGGCTCAAGCCCGAAATGGAAAAGGAGCTTCTTGCACATGGCGCACCGTCGTGGTATATCGACAGCTGTAGAAAATTCCGCTACCTGAATTCACGCGCCGTTGCCGTGGCCGATGTCATGACAGTACTGAGGATCGCATACTTCAAGGTCTACTACCCTGACGCGTTTTACATCTGCCGGCTGGAGGATTGCATAGCCAGACTGAATGGCATATATGACACTTCAGCCCTGTGCACGAAGAATATCGATGCACTGCGCGAGATGATAGATGTGCTCCATAGCAAGCCGGAAAGGACCTATTGGGAAAACATCGTAATCACTATGCTGGAAGTACTGATTGAAATGAGACTGCGAGGCATTTCTGTCGACACGGAAGCCATAGCTTCGTTCTGAAAGAAGCGTCAAATAGACTATCGTGAAAAGAAGCAAGAGATTGCAGGAAAACCATGCAATTTCCAGGATTTTCGCACACGGTGAGATGGCAGCTCATTCGCAAGCCGATTAGATTATTGGCAGAGCTATGATTGCGCTGTAAGCGACCGGGTGCAAGCGCACCCGGTCTTGCCCCCAACAAGATGCATCGTCCCCTGTATCATAGTCTAACCAGAACAACTAAGTCCTCATGTTTTGATACAAAGCATGAGGACTTCTTTTGGCATTCATAGACTGATAAACCGTCAGAATATAGTCAATAACCGCCAAATACGGGTTGTGGGCGCAAGAATCGGGCTACTTGGCATCATTTTTCCAAATCAAACATCTTCCCATTCGGTCCTTTTTAGTCTACTCATGACTGCTTTTCGGGGTCGAAATCAGAGATTTATCAAGAAATGCACCCTACTTTGGACGATAGCAGGGTATCGTCCACAATGTGAGGTTTCGTCCAAAGTGTCGCAAAATAACGTAAAATGTCCCCATAAAAGTGGACACGGTAAAAGTCCAAATCCCAATTCGTGGACAAAGAAAAGTCCAAACCCCCGAATAGTGAACACATTAAGGTACAGATGAAAAGATTAGGGCGATTAACGTTGCAGAATTCATGGGAGTAATGATAGAATTAAAGCGCACGGGTTTTAGGAGGAACAATATGGGATGGAAGAGCTTTAGCGATGAAGAAATCTTGGAACTGAAAAGCAATAAGTATACGCACACGGTGTCGACAGCCACGATCAGTTTTACAGCAGAATTCAAGGAGAAATTCTGGGCAATGTATAAGACCGTATACTAAAATGTGCCCCTGAAAGTGGACACGTTAAAAGTCCAAATCCCAATTCGTGAACAAAGAAAAGTCCAAACCCCCGAATTAAATCTGATGGGCCCGATCATTATGTTGGGATCGGTCTTCCTCGGCTTCTCACTCACGTGCTCTTATCTGGATATCTGGGCGAAGAACTTCATCACGCTTCCGCAGCGCACCAGCGCTTATCTTGTGATCATCGGCGCGTGCGCATTCGACGGCCTGATCATCTGCCTGAATCTGGTTAAGCACGGTCTGAACTACGATAAGCTCAAGAAGCTCGAACAGATCTTCCGCAAGGGCAAGTTCTGATTTTGAGCGCATTTGCACGGCGAATCCCGCTTTTTGCAAGGGGTTCGGCGTGTTTTTCCTGTAATAAAAGCATTTTTTTCAAGGTTTCCAGGCGTTTATGCGCTATTCTACGGTATTTTTTTCAAGTATAATGAAATCACGGGGGGGTGATGAAAATGAAAACGCTGATTCATTCGGGCAGAGTCATTGACCCGGCCAACCGGATCGACAGCCGCCTGAATCTTCTGATTGAAAACGGCAAAATCGCGTGCGCCACGCGTGAAATGCCGGACGCGGACGTTAAAATCGACGCGAGCGGCAAAATTGTCTGCCCGGGCTTTATTGACATTCACATGCACGAAGATCCCGTGGAACCGGACGGCAGGATCTATTCCGATGAGGAAAAATCGATCTTCCATTGCATGCTCCGCATGGGCGTGACGACCGCCGTGGGCGGCAACTGCGGGCTGAACTGCTGCGATCCGGGTGATTATCTGGATCTGGTCGATCGCGACGGCGCACCGGTGAACGTCGCAATGCTCGCCGGGCACGCGTATTTCCGCGAAACCGCGGGCGCGACGGACAAATACGGCCCGACCACGCAGGCGCAGCGCGAGGAAATGGTCAGGCGGATCGCCGTCGCGCTCGATCGCGGCTGCGCGGGCGTTTCCTACGGCATTCGCTATGTGCCGGGTATTGATTTTAAGGAGCTGCTCGCGACGGCCGAGCCGTGCAAAAAGAGTGGCAAAATAATCGCGGCGCACGTGCGCTCGGACGCGGAGGAGATTTACGATGCGGCGCGCGAGCTGATGGAAACAGGAAAAGCGCTGGAGCTTCCGACGCAGATTTCCCACATTGGCAGCATGGCCGGTTTCGGTCAGATGCCCACGTTCCTCGAAATGGTGGATGAAGCGCGCGCGAACGGCCTGGACGTCGCCTGCGACTGCTATCCGTATTACGCGTTTTCGACCACGATCGGCTCCACGACCTACGATCCCGGCTGGCTCGAGCGCTATCATTGCGATTACGACGCGATCGAGCTCTGCGAGGGCAAATACAAGGGCATGCGCTGCACGAAGGAAATCTTCGAGGAAATGCGCCGCGACATGCCGGAATGCATGACCGTTTGCTACGTAATGAAGGAATCGGACGTGGATTACGCGTTCAATCACCCGAACGTAATGCTCGCCAGCGACGGCATCCTGTCGCACGGGCAGGGGCATCCGCGCGCGGCGGGTACGTTCCCGCGGCTGATCGCCGAATTCGCGCGCAAAGGCAAAATCACGCTGACCGACGCGATTACGCGGATGACCGCAATGCCGGCCAATCGGCTGGGCCTTATTTCCAAGGGCCGGCTGAACGCGGGCGCGGACGCGGATATCGCGGTCTTCGATCCGGACAGAATCGCCGATTGCGCGACGTTTGCGCAGCCGGTGCTTCCGCCGGTCGGAATCGACTATGTCCTCATTGGCGGCGAAATTGCCGCGAAGGATTGCCGGGCTGTCAATGATCGCCTCGGCAGAAGCATTCGCAAATAAGGAGGAAAACAAGATGGAATATGGTTTCTGGTCGGTCGTTCCCCCGATTCTGACGATTCTGCTGGCGCTGATTACGAAAAACGTATTCGCGGCGCTGCTGCTGGGCATCCTGACCGGCTCGTTCATCCTGAGCGGCGGCGCGGTGTTCGCGGGCCTGAACGGCACGTTCTATTCGTTCATCCACACGTTTGAGAGCAATTCCAACACGATTGTGCTGATGTCGTTTCTGCTGATCGGGGCGCTGATTCACTTAATCGAGGTCTCCGGCGGCATCGACGGCTTCACTGAGGCAATGATCAACAAGCGCGCGCTGATCAAGTCCAAGCGCGGCTCCTGCCTGTTTACCTGGCTGCTCGGCATCGTGATCTTCACGTCCGGCTCGCTGAGCTGCATGGTCACCGGCTCCGTCTCCCGCCCGGTTAACGACGCTTTGAAGGTTCCGCACGAGAAAGCGGCGTTCATCATTCACGCGACCTCCACGCCGTGGTGCGTGCTGTTCCCGCTGAGCGGCTGGCTCGCCTCGATGATCGGCTATCTCACGTCCGGCGGCGTTCCGGAGGCCGATGCGATCTCCGTGCTGATCAAATCCATTCCGCTGAACTTCTATTGCATCCTCGCGGTGTTCGGAACGCTGCTGATGTGCATTTTCAACATCAATATCGGCCCGATGCGCACGGCGGAAAAGCGTGCGGAGGAAACCGGCATGCTCGACGCGCCCGGCAAGGGCAGCGGCGTTTCCGAAACCGGCAAGGTTGCGAAGAACGCGAAATCCCGCGCGATCAACATGCTGCTTCCGATGGGCGTGCTGATTCTCACGATCCTCGGCGTGCTGATGATCACCGGCAACGGCAATCCCACGCAGGGCTCCGGCATGCAGGCGCTGCTCTGGGGCTGCATTCTGGCGGTTGTTGCGGCGTGCGCGATGTGCGTAATTGAAAAGATCTTTACGGTCGATCAGGTCATTTCCGAGATGTTCAAGGGCATGGGCTCGATGCTGCCGGTCGCGGCCGTGCTGCTCTTCGGCTTCACGATGGGCACGATGGTCAAATCGCTGGATACCGGCAATTACCTCACCAGCGTGTTTGAAAGCCTGCTGACGCCCGCGCTGCTGCCGGCGCTGACGTTCCTGCTGTGCATGCTGCTGTCGTTCGCAACCGGCACCTCGATGGGCACGATGGCGATCATGTCGGTCATTTGCCTGCCGATGGCGATCAATATGGGTACGAACATTCCGCTGGTCGCCGGCGCAATCTTCGGCGGCGCAATCTTCGGCGACCACTGCTCTCCCATTTCGGACACGACGATCATGTCCTGCGCGACGAGCGGCTGCGACATCATCGATCACGTGAAGACGCAGATGCCCTACGTGCTGATCATGGCGGCGATCTCGTTGGTGCTGTACGGCGTTCTGGGCTTCGTAATGTAATCCGGTTTCATAGTGAAAGGGGCTGTGAAAAAAAGCCCCAACAAGGCAAAATCTTTTTTGTATGTAGCCACGGCGACCGCATCAGAATAGATAACTCTTCTCCTGTGCCGTTGACTTCCGGCGCATTGTATGGCGTAATGTCCATGACCCCGATGTGCGAGGAAAAGGAAATTGTCATGCAGTGCAGCGGGAGGAGACCAATATCATGCGGCAAATTATCGGGAAACTGTCACCCGATGAAGTCGTGAATAATGTCCGGTATTATATACAGGGTACGGTTCACGGTTATCGCCCGAAACCTGTACGGCGTAAGGATATTCCCAAACCATACGATCCAATGAAAACGCGCCCACTCGGAATACCATGTATCTGGGATCGACTTATACAACAGTGTATCAAACAGATTATGGAGCCAATCTGTGAAGCGAAGTTTTCAATCAATTCATATGGTTTCAGACCCAACTGCTCGGCAGAACACGCAATAGCCGCGGTAGAAAAGCTGATGCAGCAAATAAAGTTACATTACGTCATTGAGTTTGATATCAAAGGATTCTTTGACAATGTCAACCATAGTAAGCTCATACGGCAGATTTGGTCGCTGGGAATACATGATAAACATCTCATTTTCGTGCTAAAAAGAATTCTGAGCGCACCCATTCGGCTTGAAAACGGAACAATGATTACACCCAAGAAAGGAACTCCTCAGGGAGGGATCATCTCACCGTTGCTGGCAAACATTGTGTTAAATGAACTGGATCACTGGATCGAAGACCAGTGGACAAATCATCCGACTGTGCTGTCCTATAAGGTGCGTACAACACGTTGTGGAACACCTAATCACAGCTATGGGTTTAAGCGTGCCAGAGAAACAACGCGGCTGAAAGAGATGTATATTGTGAGATATGCTGATGATTTTCGTATTTTCTGCCGAAAGAAAACTGACGCTGAAAAGGCAAAAATTGCAGTGACGCAATGGCTGCACGACAGGCTAAAGTTAGAAATATCGGAGGAAAAGACAAAGGTTGTCAATGTATCACGCCATTATACGGACTTCTTGGGTTTCAAAATCAAGGTAATGCCCAAGAAGGGAAAACAGGTTATCAAGTCTCATGTAGCAGACAAAAACTTGGCGCATAAATGTACTCAGCTAATAGAGCAGGCAAAACGAATTGCCTCTCCACGTGAAAAATATGGAGAATTTCGAGAAGTTCAGCTATACAACAGTATGGTAACGGGAATGCACAATTATTATCAGTTGGCAACCCTTGTAGCAGCCGACTTCCGGAAGGTAAATCGTGCAGTTATGACTGTTCTAACAAATCGGTTGAGAGGTCAGAAAGAAAGCAGATTAGCCAAACACGGCAGAGAGCTAACGAAATATGAAAAGGAAAGATACGGTGAATCGGGATGTCTGCGATTTGATCGCAACACCAATGAACCGATCTATCCTGCTGGCTATGTGCGACACAAAATACCGCTACTGTTCAAGAAAATCGTCCTTGTTTGCAGGATGTCCAGCAAGCTGTTCATCTGTTACAAGGTATTCGTGTTCAGAACGCTTCGCCTCCCTCTTCCAATAACGTCTGGCACAATTCATGATGACGGTTTTGCAGTAGCTGTCAAACATCATCACGGCTTCCTGCTGGGCTGAAGAGGAGGATCCCACCGGCTTCACCCCTCTCTATTTGGTTTTGAGAGAGGACTCTTGTAACGGCGCTCTCTTCGCTTTTATAAAACCCAGTGGGTGCCCAAAAGCGGAAAGAAACACTCCTGCCTAACAAAGAAAAGCGGACAAAAAAAGCCTGCGAAAACAATCGCAGGCTGGGAAGAAAGTGGTTTTGAGCGTTCGGAACATCTACAGCTTTCTATGCGAGCATAAGAAGCACTGCCAATTTGCGTTGGGGCCTTCGTTCTTTTACCTTCTCCATGATTTCGAACAGCGTAAAAGCGGATCGGCATTCATTATACGCGGTCACTCTCGTCGAACGGGTCGCCGCATTCGGGGCAGAATTTCGGCGGGTGCATCGGGTCGGCAGGCTGCCAGCCGCACTTGTCGCAGCGGTAGACCGGCGCGCCTGCCGGGCGCTTCGCGCCGCACTCTGAGCAGAATTTGCCGGTGTTGACCGCGCCGCAGGAACACGTCCAGCCTGCCGCGGGCTGGGGCTCGGGCTTCTTCGCGCCGCATTCGGGGCAGAACTTGCCGGTGGCCGTCGCGCCGCAGGCGCACTTCCATGCGTTCGCGCCCGGCTGAACCGGCGCGCTCTGCTGCGGAGCCTGCGCCTGCTGCTGCGCGCCCATCTGGAACAGCTGCGCGGCGTTG
>CACXHB010000094.1 GCA_902767315.1 uncultured Eubacteriales bacterium | reverse complement strand
GCGGACGACGGTGATCAGATAGCCGACCAGTTCGTTTTCTCCCAATTGGCGCAGCTTGTCCACCTCGTCCACCAGTTCGAAAAAGGCGGAAAGCACCGCCTCGTGGGCTTCGTTCAGGTCGGGCAGTTCTTCCCGGGCGGCAAAGTGCAGCAGCGCGCCATGCTTCTGATACGTTTTTATCAGAAAAGAGGCGTTTTCTTCTCCGCAGAAAGCCAGAAAAAGTGGTGGAAATAACATCAACATGAAAGCCTGTCTCCTTGTGCTTTGTTGATCGTGTTTGAAATGGATGGCTTTATTATAAGCGCTGCTTCTCCAAACTTCAAGAATTTTCGGGCGCGGAAGAAGCAGAGCAGGTTGGTAGACAAACGCACAAAGAAGCGTTATAATATAATAAGAGAGTTTCGCGATTTCCCCCGGTGGGAGGAGGAGTGGCATGGTTTTTTCCAGTAACGTGTTTCTGTTTGTATTTCTGCCCTGCGTATTGGTGGGGTATTATTTGCTGAAGCGGTGGCGCACGGCCAGCAATGTGTTTCTCACCCTGGCCAGCCTGGGCTTTTACGCCTGGGGCGAGCCCACCTTCGTTTTTGTGATGATGGCCTCCATCGTGTGCAACTGGCTGTTCGGCCTGTGGGTGGACCGGGAGAAGGATCGGCCCCGGCGGCAGAAACTGGTGCTGACGCTGATGGTGATTCTGAACCTGGGGCTTTTGTGCGTGTTCAAATACCTGATGTTTTTCCTGAACAGCATCAACTGGGCCTTCCATCTGAACCTGCCCGTGCCGGAAATCGCCCTGCCCATCGGTATTTCCTTTTTCACCTTCCAGTCCATGAGCTACGTCATCGACGTAAAGCGCGGCCACGGCAAGGTGCAGAAGAATCTGATGAACGTGGCCCTTTACATCTCCTTCTTCCCGCAGCTCATCGCCGGCCCCATTGTGCGTTACGAAACCGTGGCCGAGGAGATCACCAACCGCCGGGAAAACGTTTCGGATTTTGTCTACGGTGCGCGCAGGTTCCTCATCGGCCTGTGCAAGAAGGTGATTCTGGCCAACAATATCGGCATCATGCTGAACATGGCCATTTCCCTGCCCGCCGACGAAATCACCGTGGCTTCCGCGTGGATCGGGGCCTTCTGCTTCATGCTGCAGGTGTATTTTGATTTTTCCGGGTATTCGGATATGGCCATCGGCCTGGGCCGGATGTTCGGCTTCCATTTCCTGGAAAACTTCAATTTCCCCTTTATCAGCAAGTCCGTGGCGGAATTCTGGCGCCGCTGGCACATGAGCCTGACCACCTGGTTCCGGGATTATGTGTATTTTCCCATGGGCGGCAGCCGGGTAAAGAGCAAATTCCGCCTGGGCTTCAACCTGTTTGTGGTGTGGTTTTTCACCGGCCTGTGGCACGGCGCGGACGCGACTTACGTGCTGTGGGGGCTTCTGTGCTTTGCGGCCCAGGCCATCGAGCGGTTCACCGGCCTTGGAAAATGGATGGAGAAGCACTGGGTGGGCCACGTATATGCGGTGGTCGTGATCGTGGCCATGACGGTGCTGGTGCCCTGCGTGGATATGGCCAACGCCCGGGTGGTGTATCGGGCCATGTTCGGCATTGAGTGCGCCGGGCTGTGGAACGGCATTACCACGGTGCTGGTGAAGGAATACGGCCTGTTTTTCCTGGCGGGATGCATATGCTCCATGCCGGTGCATAAATTCCTTGGGGAAAAATTGCACGTTCCCGAGGGACTGATGCGCGTGGTGGGCGCGGTGGGTCTGGTGGCGCTGACCATTCTCAGCATCTCCTATGTGGCCACTGACAGCTATAATCCCTTCATCTATTTCAACTTCTGACGGAGGAGCACATGAATCCACTGAAAAAGGCGCTTTTGGAATTCATTGAGCCCCAGCGGCTGCTGGAAGGGGAACCCATGGGGGAGCATACCACCTTCCGGGTGGGCGGCCGGGCGGAGCTGTGCTTTTTTCCCCGATCCGGGGAGGAAATCGCCCGAGGGATGGCTGCGGCGGAAGCGGCGGGCATGCCCTGTCTGGTGATGGGCAACGGCTCGAACCTCATCGTGCGAGACGGCGGCGTTCGGGGCCTGGTGATGATATTGGGCGAGCCTTTTTCGGAGATTCAGGTCTCAGATGATGAAATCTTCTGTCAGGCGGGAGCGCGGCTTTCCCGGCTGGCCGGCGCGGCGCTGGAGCATTCCCTGACGGGGCTGGAATTTGCCTCCGGCATTCCCGGAACCGTGGGCGGCGGCGTGGTGATGAACGCCGGGGCCTATGGCGGCCAGCTTTCCGACGTATTGACAGAAGCCCAGGTGCTGCACAACGGCCGGGTGGAAACCTGGACGCGGGAGAAAATGGACATGGGCTATCGCACCAGCCGTCCCCTGCGGGAAAATTGCGTGGTGCTTTCGGCCCGGTTCCGGCTGCAGAAGGGAGACGCTTCGGCCATTTCCCAAACCATGCGGGATTTGAACGCCCGGCGCAGAGACAAGCAGCCCCTGAATTACCCCAGCGCCGGATCCACCTTCAAGCGCCCGGAGGGCTATTTCGCCGGGGCGCTGATTGAAGGTGCGGGTCTGAAGGGCCTTCGCGTGGGCGGCGCCCAGGTCAGTGAAAAACACGCGGGATTTATTGTCAATGTCGGTTCCGCCACCGCTGGAGATATTCTGGAGCTCATCGCCCGGGTGCAGCGGGCCGTGTTGGAAAAAGACGGCGTTGCCCTGGAAACCGAGGTGCGCGTGGTAGGCGAAGAACCGGATATATAATAAGTAGAAACGGAGGATGCGCCCATGTCGTTTGCTTCCCAGGCCCGGGGCGAAATCGCTCATGTGGAATGCGTGGGGGCCTGCTGTGCCCGCAGCGAATTGTGCGCGGCGCTGCTGTCGTCCGGGGGCATTTCCTATCATGGCCCGGAAAAATATCGGCTTTCGCTTACCTCCTCCGACGCTACCGTGGTGCGCCGCTATTTCACCCTGGCAAAGCGTTTTTACGACGTGACCGGGGAATTGCGCGTGGTGAAAACCCCTCAGTTTTCCGGAACCACCCGGTACCGGCTGCTTCTGCCCCAGGATCAGTCCCTGCGCCTTTTGAAGGAGATGAAGCTGCTGGATCCCGACGGCCTTTTTGGTCTGCGGAATAAGCCCAGCAGCCGCCTTTTTTCCCGGGATTGCTGCCGGGCCGCCTTTTTGCGGGGCGCGTTCCTTTTTTCGGGAACGGTGACCAATCCGGAAAAGGATTATCACATGGAGTTTTCCGTTTCCGACCGGGTTTTTGCGGAAACCCTGCTGGAAATATTGAATAAATTTGAAATTTGTGCAAAAATCGCTTGCAGAAAAGAAAAAGAAGTGGTATACTTAAAGGGAAGTGAATCCATTTCGGATGTTCTGACCATTTTGGGGGCGCATCAGTGCGTGCTGGAAATGGAGAATATCCGCATTACAAAGGATTTGCGCAACCAGGTAAATCGTCAAATGAACTGCGATAATTCCAATATCAATCGTTCGATGCTTACGGCGGAGCGGCAGATTGCCGACATCCGGTATATCGACGAGGAGATTGGCCTGGATAAATTGCCGAAAACCCTCAGGGAAATTGCGGAGGTGCGGGTGGCCAACCCGGAAACCTCCCTCAGCGGCATTGGCGAAATGCTGACGCCCTCTCTGGGGAAGTCCGGCGTGAACTCCCGGCTCAGAAGACTGACGGAAATTGCCAACCGGCTGCGTTCGGGAGAAGAAATCGAATAAAATTGGTTGGAGGTAGAATCACATGGTAAAGCTCGAGGCGACGTTCCGTGCCGCCGAAGGCATTACGCCGGATCTGGCCGCGGAGATCATCCAGCGCGCGTCCAGGTATGAGGCCATAACGGAGCTGGAAATGGGTACCACCCGGGTGGTGCTGGGTTCTCTCATCGGCATCCTCTCCCTGGAATTGCGTCCGGGCAGCGAGGTCAGCATCATCGCTCAGGGCCGGGATGAGGAAAAAGCGGCCAGCGACATTCGCGAATTGATCGAGGCGTAATGGAAAGAATGCGCCGTGGCGGAAGAGCATCCGTCGCGGCGCGTTTTTTTATGCCAAAGTTTGCTTTTCGATGGCGCGAAGATGCCCGTTTTCTATACGATATACTTCGTCGCAAAGGAGGTTTACGTCCTCCTGCACGTGGGTGGCGATGAGAATCAGCTTGCCTTCCGCCTTTTTCCGCATCAGCAGGGCGCGAACCGTCTCAACGCCCGCGGCATCCAGCCCGTTCATGGGCTCGTCGAGCAGGAGAATTTTCTGGTCTTCCATGGTGGCCTGCAGAATGCCCAGCTTCTGTTTCATGCCCAGGGAATATTTCCGCACGCTTTTTCTGGAATGGGAATCCAGGCCGCTTTCTTCCATTTTTTCGCGAATTTGCGGATCGGACAGGCTGCGGCGCAGGGCGTTTAATGATTTCAGGTTGGCAAACCCGCTGAGATAGGGCAAAAATCCCGGGCTCTCAATGATGGCGCCCACAAATTCCGGCAGCGGCTTTCCGGGAGAAATTTTCTGGCCATTCATTCGAATTTCCCCTTCGCTCACGGGGAGCAAACCGCAGATGCACTTCATAAGCACCGATTTTCCGGAACCGTTTCTGCCCACGACG
>CACXHB010000093.1 GCA_902767315.1 uncultured Eubacteriales bacterium | reverse complement strand
GGTTCTGCGCACCTTTAGCTCAGTTGGTAGAGCACCTGACTCTTAATCAGGGTGTCCAGGGTTCGAGCCCCTGAAGGTGTACCAAAACTCCTTGAAATCGTAATGGTTTTAAGGAGTTTTTCATTTGCCCATTTCCGGCCCTCGGCCATTCGTTCGGCAATGCGCTGCATTTGGGCCGTCTCAAGCTGACGCTTCGCTGTAGCCAGCTGGTTTTCCGCCTTCCGCAGCTTCGCAGCCCACTCAGAACTTTCATGCATCCGATCCGCCAAAGACTGGGCCTTCAGGTCTTCTACCTTCTGGTTCGCTTCCGCGACACGATTCTCCGCCTCGTGCAGCTTTGCGGCCCATTCCCGGCCTTCGTGCATCTGTGTGGCCAATAGGGCATTGTCAAGCTTCGCAGCATCCTTCTCCCGCTGCCGGGCCGCAGCGTCCTTCTTCGCCTGCTTCAGCGTCTCCCGGTAATTGGCCCGTTCCCGGTCAAGCACGTTCCGCAGCGGTTCCATGGCCTCCATTTTCAAAAGGCCTTTGTCCCGCTTGTCGATCATGCTTTCCGTCTCGGCAATGCTCTGCTGCAGGTTCTTCATCCGGATTTCCTGATCCGCCGTCCGCTTCTTCATGTTCTGAAGCTGCTGCACTTCGGCCCGCCGCTCCGCCAGCAGCCCTTCCATCTCCGCGATCTTCTGGGCCTGCTTCTTGTAACTCTGCACATACCGCAGCTCTTCCGGGGTCTGGGCCGCACTTTCAAGGGCGCTGGAAAGCAGTTCCCGGTTGCTGGGTTCTCCGTCCATCAGGAGTACGCCGCTCTTGGCGCTTCGCTGTTTCTCCTGATGCGCCGTGTCTCCCTGCAGCTGCGCCCGTTCTCCGTCGCCGCCAGTCTGCGCCGCAGCAGTTTCGCCCCCGGAAAGGCGGTTGTCCACGTCTTCAAAGGTGTCCTCTACCGCGTTGGCCGGAATCTCCCGCGCCTTCGCACCCGGCAGTGCATCCTTGTATCGCATGTATCCAGCGTCCGGGCGATACTCAATGCCGTTCATGTCGGTGTATCCCTCGGTTACGGCCCTGTCCAGTATCAGTTCCGCCCGCTTCCAAATGGCGGTTTCCGGAACCTTCCCTTCCAGGTCGCCGTTTTCAAACACTTCGGCCATCTTCCCGAACACGTCCGACATCTGCTGCCAGGTGTATCCGCTGTCCTTCATTTCCGCCAGCAGGGGCGTGGTGTCCCGCTTCTGGCCCATAAACGTTCCTTCTTCGTTCATGAACCGCTGGCCCGCCGTGCTGGCCGACACGTCGCTTTGCAATACGCTCGCCATCCGTGCAAGCCATATCCGGCTGGCAGGGTAGTCGTTCATAAAGGAGTGCACCCGCCGGTCGCTCATGTTATCCCAGGTGCGCTGGTCGATGTGCGCTTCCTCCAGCCGGGGCGCTTCGTCAAATATGCCCACAAGGCCCTGATCGCCGTCGTCCTCGTCCCGCATCTGATAGCGAATGTCATCGTTTTCAGAATTGAACCGTTCCGAAAGCGGGATCACCTTCCCGTTGTCATCGTAAGTGACGGCATCGGCAGATTTAATCTGGGCAGAATTCCGAATCACATAGCTCAACCCACGGCTTACCGGCTTGCCGTTCACAAAGTCCCCGCCTTCATCCAGAACAATGCCGTCATAAGGCAGGTCGTTTTCTTCGATGTACTCGGACAGGTCGTATCCGTCCGTCCAATCCGGCAGTCCGGTGTCCTGCAGCTGCCCCATGCCGTATTCCATCCGCGCTTCGTCGAACAGTTCCCGCACTTCCGGAATCCGCGTGTCAAAGGGCCGCTCCATTTTGACATAGGTGGTATAAAGGGAATTCGCGTTTCCTGCTTCGCTGTACCGCTGGGCATAGCCCTTGTTCTCGGTAAAGTACGACCACCCACGGAAAGTCGTAAACCCGCCGCCCTTTTTCGCGCCATGGTAGAACAGGTTCTTGTATCCGGCTGCTTTCGCCGCCGCGTCCACAAGCTTCTGCGCCTCCGCCGTGTTCCCATGCTCCACCGCGTCCATATATTTTCTGTCGTTTTCACGCAAAGAATACTTGACAGAACCGTCGGAAGGTGCTATACTACGGATGAATCCGTAACGGGTTCCCCCCAAAGGCACAACGTTGCCGCGGGCTTGGAACCACGTGCGGGTTCTTTTTTTGTCCGGGCTTAGATACAATACATTGGAATCCGTAATTACGTTTCCAATATCTCTGCGAGCATGTACAGTTCGCACCTTATTGATAACGTTTTTCCCACTGCGATCAGGAGTAACAACAATGCCAACCATAATAGGCGAGTTACCAATCTGCATTTCTCCAAAAACGTTAACTGTATTTACCACGTTTGCTTCGGAAATTACCGTTGGATTTCGCAAGATAGACGGAATTCCCTTTAGAATATCTATATCGATGTGATCCCCGTGCGCGGAGAGCGATTTTTCAATTTTGCTCACATCAAAGTATAGATTAGTCGCAGGCAATCCAACTTTGCTCAATACACTTCCACTTTTAACCGAACCGACGCGTATGTATCCGTTATTGTTTTGTGCGTCCAAGTTGTCAAGTAGCCGTGCATAATATTTGTCCTCCATGAATTCGATTCCGTCCCGCAGGCTGTATTGCACATCCCCGTCGCCGGTCTGACGATCCATGCGCCCGCTGATTTCCGCCGTGTCCTGCAACGCCTTCGACCATTTCTCGCAAATGTCCAGGTACTCTTCCGCCTGCTGCATCAGCGCCGTAGCCTCCCGGCTCCTGGAAGTGTCGCTGCCCCCAAACGCCGCGCGAATGGCGTTTACAATATCGGTGAAGAACTGCTTCACCTTTTCAAGGAACGTCTTCGCTTCCGCCGGGTGCTGGGCAATCAGCTGCTCCATGGCGTCGGAATCCCGCAGCATGTTTTCGCATGCCTCGGCTACCACTTCGTCCAGCGCCGCGCCGTCGTCCTTCAGGCTGCTGTCCCGCTCCCTCATCCGGGATGCCATCTCTTCGATGCTCGCCCCGCTTTTGCTGGACAGCACGTCCAGCACCGCATGCTTCAGTGCATCGTACTGGGCCGGGCTGTTCTGCTGCAATGCGTGGGTCAGTTCATGGCTCATGGTGCGCAGCAGCGTCACGCGAGAAAGCTCAGACGCACTGTTTGCCCCGGCGTTCACGTCCAGACGGATGGTGTTGGTCGTGGCGTTGTAGCTGCCGTTCTCCCCGTGATACCGCCCGTTCGCGTCCGCTTTGCTCTGGAAAAGCTTTCGCATGCGCCAAAATATTGCGCGGCGCAGCCCTCTTTGCCGAGGACCGCGCCGCGTTTGGGGTTGGGGCGTTCAATCAGTATTCGAATTCGCCCTGATACACCATGGCCGCGCTGCCGGTAAGCAGCACCCGTTCCCGGGTGTAATTGACGGTCAGATCGCCGCCGGCCAGCTTTACAGTCACATCCTTGCCCGCGTCGCACAGGCCCAGTTCCACCGCCGCAGCCACCGCCGCACAGGCGCCGGTGCCGCAAGCCAGAGTTTCCCCGTTGCCCCGCTCCCAGACCCGCAGGCGGAGAAGGCCCCGGCTTACTACCCGGGCAAATTCCACGTTGACTCCCTGGGGGAACAGGGCCGAGCGCTGGAATTCCGGCCCCAGTTGAGTAAGATCCAGCGCGTCGATGGCGTCCCGGAACACCACGCAGTGGGGATTGCCCATGCCCACGCAGGTGACGCGGGTTTCCTCTCCCGCAATGGTCACCGGCGCGTTCAGCAGCTGTTCCGATTCGGCGGCCACAGGGATTTCCGCCGTATTCCAGCGGGCGGGGCCCATGTTCACCGTTACCGAGCCGGTTTTGCCATCCCGCAGGTGCAGCTTCAGCCGGTATACGCCGGAAGCCGTCTCGATGGACATGCTCTCGCTGGGCACATAGCCCTTGTCGTAGAGGTATTTGGCCACGCAGCGCAGGTTGTTGCCCGCCATTTTGCCCTCGCTGCCGTCCCGGTTGAAGGAGCGCATTTTCGCGTCGGCGCAATTGGAACGCTCCATCAGCACGATGCCATCGCCGCCGATGCCGTAATGCGGGGCGCACAGGGTGACGCACAGGGATTCCGGGCAGGTAATCGCGCCGTCGAAATTTTCGATAAAGATCGCGTCGTTGCCGCAGGACTGCATCTTGGTAAAGGCAATGCGGCTGCGCCAGGCGCGCATGGCGTTGATGTCCACCAGTTCCGTGGTGTCCGCCCGGAATCGCCCGGCGATCATTTCCGCCAATGCGCCGGCGGTATCCAGCGAAGTCAGGCAGGGAATGCCCAGCTGCATGGCCCGGCGATGCAGGGCGATGTAGTCGCCCATGGTCGCGTCCTTCACCGCGCCGGTATAGATCAGATAGCTGATTTCCCGGCGTTCCATCCGCCGAATCAGTTCGTCGGAACGGTCCGGATTTTCCACGGAACACACGGGCACGCCCAGAGACGCAATTGCCTCGGCAGTGCCGGAGGTGGCGTAAAGGGAAAGGCCCAGGTCGTAGAACCGCTTGGCCAGGCCCAGCACTTCCTGATAATCGCTGTCTTCCACGGAAAGCAGCACCCCGGGCCGCCGGCCTTCCTGGCCCTGGGGCACGGTGAAGCCCGCGGCGGTAAGGCCCTTGAACAACGCCTCCGCCATGGTCTTACCAATGCCCAGTACCTCGCCGGTGGATTTCATCTCCGGCCCCAGAATGGAGTTCGCGTCCGTCAGCTTTTCAAAGGAGAACACCGGCACCTTCACCGCGCAATAGGGCGGCGTGCGATACAGCCCCGTGCCGTATCCCAAATCCGCAAGGGCGGCCCCCAGCATGACCCGGGAAGCCAGATCCACCATGGGCACGCCGGTGACCTTGCTGATGTAGGGCACCGTGCGGGAAGCCCGGGGATTGACTTCTATTATATACAGCTCGTCTTCGTAAATCAGATACTGAATGTTCACCAGCCCCCGGGTGCCCAGGGCCAGGGCCAGTTTTTCGGAACAATCGCAAATTTTCCGCAGGAACCGATCCGACAGATTGTAGGGCGGATATACCGCGATGGAATCGCCGCTGTGCACGCCGGCCCGCTCAATGTGCTCCATGATGCCGGGAATCAGCACGTCTTTGCCATCGGAAATCACATCCACTTCCAATTCCACCCCCGGCATGTACCGGTCCACCAGCACGGGATTTTCAATGCCGTCGGAGAGGATGGCGCGCATGTATTTTTCCGTTTGCGCGTCGTTCCGGGAAATGGTCATGTTCTGGCCGCCGATGACATACGAGGGCCGCAGCAGCACCGGATAACCCAGCCGATTTGCCGCCGCCAGGGCTTCCTTCAGGGTGCGCACGCCCATGCCGCTGGGCCGGGAAAAGCCGAATTTCTCCAGCAGCGCGTCGAACCGGGCCCGGTCTTCCGCAATGTCGATACCTTCG
>CACXHB010000092.1 GCA_902767315.1 uncultured Eubacteriales bacterium | reverse complement strand
GTGCCCACCGTACATGCCGCTGGGCACGATTGAAATTCGAGAGGGCTTTGGCCCTCTCGAGCTCTCCAAGGGTTTTTCGACAGTCTGAAACGCCGTCCGACGTTTCTCCGTCGGGCGGCGTTGTTTTGGGCAAAAGGAGTGTTATTTCTCCTGCGCCTTCAAAAATTCGATGCAGATGCGGGCTTCTTCCATGCCGCTGGGCTTGAGGGTTTCGGATTCCACCACCATGGGAATGCCCAGCTCCACGGCCTTTTTGTACACCTCGGCCACGGGCGCGGTGCCCTGACCCAGGGGCATGCCTTCGCCGTTGGCATAGCCGTCCTTGATGTGAATCACCTTCAGGCGGTCCTTCAGCCGCTCCATCAGCTCGATGGGATGGCCCATGCCCACATAGGCCCAGTAAGTATCGATTTCGATGTTCAGATTGGTGCGGTACACCAATTGGTCGTGAATCATGGAACCGTCCACATTGGGCTTGAACTCGTGGGCGTGGTTATGATAACCGAAGCTGATGCCTTCCTTTTCCAGCATGGGCTGGAACTTGTTGGCCATTTCCACAAAGTCGTCCAGCTTCTTCTGATCGCTCAGGTCGCAGCCGGGCACGATGATGTTGTGGTTGCCGATGGTCTTATGATACGCAACGGTTTCTTCGAAATGCTCGGCCACTTCCTGCCAGCCGGTGTGGGTGCCGGAAACCTTCAGGCCGTATTTGTCCAGCATGTCCTTCACTTCCTGGGCGCTGTGGCCGAAGAAGCCCGCGAATTCCACAAACTTATAGCCCAGCTGGGCCACCTGCTTCAGGGCCTCGTCCAGATTATCCTTGGTCAGATCCCGTACGCTGTACATCTGAATGCCGTATTCCATAAAACGATCCGTCCTTCCGTTTTATTTTCCGGTTAAATGATACACCAGATGGGCGTTTCTGTCAATTCCCAACATCGCCGATGCGCCTGCGCCAGTTCCTGCCGAAATACCGGGCGTAATACATCACGCCCCGGAACAGCCAGTCCACGCTCATGCCGTACCACACGGCCTTGATGCCCATGTTCATGCCTTTTCCCAAAAGCCAGGAAAGCCCCACCCGGAAAACCCACATGGAGGCTACGGAAATCACCATGGGATACTTCACGTCTCCCGTGGCACGGAAGCTGTTGGGCAGCATAAACGACGGCGGCCACAGAACGGAATCGATCACCGCGCTGAACAGCAGAATGTAAATGGCAATTTCGCCGGTTTCCGCGCTGAGCTCGTAGAGCTTGAGGATAGCGGGAATCAGCAGGGAGAAGCCGATGTTCAATAACGTATTGAATAGATACGTCATGGCCAGCAGCACCTTCGTATAATACTTCACCTGATCCGGCCGGCCGGCCCCATAGCAGCGGGACACGATGGGCACGGCGATGACGCAGATGGCAACCCCCGGCAGCACCTGAAAAATGCCCACGGCATTGGCCACGGCGTTGGCCGTAATGGAAGCGGTGCCGAAGGTGGCGATGAGGCTGGCCACCACCAGCTTGCCAAACTGGAACATGGAATTTTCCACGCCGTTGGGAATGCCGATGCCCAATATTTTCCGGACGGCGCCTCCATCCGGCTTCAGCGCCGGCCGCCGGGAAAAATGCAGCTGCAGCCCCTGATTGCGCAGAAGCGCCACCGCCACCACCGCGGCCACCGCCCGGGAAACCAGGGTGGGAATGGCCGCACCCTCCACTTCCATGCCGCATCCATAGATCAGAAGGGCGTTGCCGCAGATATTCACGCCGTTCATCAGGATGGAAATCAGCATGGGCGTGCGGGTATTGCCCATGGTGCGGTAAATGGCCGCCGCGGCGTTATACAGGGCGATGAAGGGCAGGGAGACGGCGGTAATGCCCATGTAAATCACCGCGTAATCCATGATTTTCTGCTCGATGGAGCCAAATATCACCCGCAGCAGAGGCTCCCGGAAGAAAAACAGCACCGCCGAAATGCCCACGCCCAGCAAAATCTGCACCAGCGCCAGCTGGTCAGTGATATGGCAGGCGCGTTTGTCATCCTTTGCGCCCAGGCATTGCCCGGCGATTACCGCGCCGCCGGTGGCCAGGGCCGCGAACAGGTTGATCATCAGAATATTGATCTGATCCACCAGGGATACGGCAGAAACCGCCCGCTCTCCCACGCCGGCCAGCATCAGCGAATCCGCCATGCCCACCAGCATGGCCAACGCCTGTTCCGCAATGGCCGGCAGAATCATGCGAATAATGTCCTTCCGGCTGAAAAGCAGCCCCTCCGGCGCTTTGCCGCCCAGGATCTTCCCCATTTTGTCCACCCTTCCCCTCGTATACAATCATACGCAATACGGGAGCGACGAAAATTCATCGCTCCCTTGAAAGACAGTTTCGTAACGATCAGTTGCGCAGGCTATGCAGCGGCGCGGGAATGCGCCCGCCCCGATTGACAAATTCCGCGCTGGAATATTCCCGCACGGGGATGATGGGTGCGCGGCCCAGCAGGCCGCCGAATTCCACCATTTCCCCCACCTTTTTGCCGGGCACGGGAATCACACGGACGGCGGTGGTCTTGTTGTTAATCATGCCGATGGCCGCTTCGTCGGCGATGATGGCGGAGATGGTTTCCGCGGAGGTATCTCCGGGAATGGCGATCATGTCCAGGCCCACAGAGCAGACGCAGGTCATGGCTTCCAGCTTTTCAATGGACAACGCGCCGCATTCCGCAGCGTGAATCATGCCGATATCCTCACTGACGGGGATAAACGCGCCGGAAAGGCCGCCCACATGGGAAGAGGCCATCACGCCGCCCTTTTTCACCGCGTCGTTCAGAAGCGCCAGCGCCGCCGTGGTACCGTGGGTGCCGCAGACCTCCAGGCCCATTTCTTCCAAAATGGCCGCCACGGAATCCCCCACCGCCGGCGTGGGCGCCAGGGAAAGATCCACAATGCCGAAGGGTACGTTCAGCCGGGCGGAGGCTTCCCGGGCCACCAGCTGACCCACCCGGGTAATGCGGAAGGCGGTGCGTTTGATCATTTCCGCCACCGCGTCGAAGGGCTGGCCCTTCACCTTTTCCAGGGCGCGTTTCACCGTGCCGGGGCCGGAAACGCCCACGCTCACGGCGCAATCCCCCTCGCCGGGGCCGAAGAACGCGCCGGCCATGAAGGGATTGTCCTCCACGGCGTTGGAAAACACCACCAGCTTGGCGCAGCCGAAGCCGTCCCGGTCTCTGGTGCGCTCGGCCGTGTCCTTTACCGCCTTGCCCATGAGCTTTACCGCGTCCATGTCAATGCCCGCCCGGGTGGAGCCCACGTTGACGGAGGAGCAGACCAGATCGGTGGTGGCCAGCGCCTCGGGAATGGAGGCGATGAGGGCGCGGTCGGCTTCTGTCATGCCCTTCTGCACCAGGGCGGAATAGCCCCCCAGAAAGTTCACGCCGGTTTCCTTGGCCGCCCGGTCCAGGGCATGGGCCACGCTCAGGGGATCGCATTTGCCCGTGATCAGCGCCGCGGGCGTTACGGCGATGCGCTTATTGACGATGGGCACGCCGTATTCCTTTTCGATGTCCTCGCCCACCTTCACCAGACGCTCCGCCTTGCGGGTAATCCGGTCGTAAATATTGTCGCAGAGGCGCCTGGTGTCGTCCGAAACGCAGGAGAACAGGGAAATGCCCATGGTAATGGTTCGAACGTCCAGCTTTTCCTCGTCGATCATCCGCAAAGTTTCCAGAATTTCATTGGTATTGAGCATGGTTCCGCCTCCTAAATCTGATGCATCGCTTCGAAGATTTCACTGCGCTGCACCCGTACCTGCAGATTCCTTTCCTGGCCGAAGGCCGTCAGCGCGTCGGAAAGGGCGCTGAAATCGCAATTGGCAGAAGAAATATCCGCAATCAGCACCATGTTGAACAATCCGGAAAGGATGGTCTGGCTGATGTCCAGAATATTGACGTCGTGACGGAACAACACGTCGCTTACCTTGGCGATAATGCCCTTCTGATCGCTGCCCAATACCGTAATAACCGCTTTTTTCATTTCTGCCATGGTAAAATTCCTACCTTTCAAGTTTTACCAGCGCCCATGCCGCGCAATCCCGCACGGCTTCCACGGGGCTGTTCTGCAGTTTTCGAATGTCCTCCGTCAGGTCGCGCCTGCCCAGATTGGCCGCCACCAGACTGGCCCGGGCCTGCATTCGGGCGGGGCGGGCGTAGTTTGTGCCGATCCATTCCCCCAGCGGTTTCACGTCCCCGGCCAGCAGGCGCTTCAGTTCCAGGGCCCGTTCCAGCCCTTCCGGCATGGAAACCGGCGCAATGGCCGCGTTTCGAGGACAGGCCTCCTGGCAAAGGTCGCATCCCCACTGGCTGGCGCCGATCCTGTCCCGGGAAGCGTCCGGCATGCGAGGGGTCTGAAACTGGGCCTGGGCCCGGAGACACAGCGCTACGTCCACCCGCCCGTTGCCCGGCAGTGCGCCGTTGGGGCAGGCCACCACGCATGCACCGCATTGTTCGCATCGGGCGTCCAGCGGCCGATGGTCGTCCCACTTGCGCAGGGGATCCGGCGGGTCGAAGGAGGCCTCCGCCGCCGCCGCGAACCGCGTGCCCAGGCCCGGCACGGCGATCAGCCCGTTGCGCCCGTAGGCCCCGATGCCATAACCGGCCAGCAGGGGCTTCAGGGGCAGGTTCAACGCCCTTTCCCGGGTTTGAGCATGCAGCGCATTGGAGGCAATATAGAACGACGAAAGCGCCACGCCTTCCCGGGTAGGCCGGTATGGCGGACACGCCCGAAGCCACAGGGTAATGGAGCGAGCGTCGCCCGTATCCGTGGTCACCTTGGCCCAATGGGGGCTGGGGTTTCGGCTGCTTTCCTCCCGCCAGCGGGAGAAATCCGGAATGGGCAGCGCGGGAAAGCAGAGAATCTTCTGATCTGGCGCTTCCATGGGACGTTCTCCTTTCGGCGTTCTTTATTCTATACCAATGGAAGGAAAGATGCAATGTCTTCCAGGTAAAATATTTTTATTTAAGATTCCGCACAGGGCGGACACATTTCCAGCGTTCCCATCCGTGCGGCATGGAACAGATACTGCTGCAAAAGCCCCGCGTCCCGCCCCAGCAGCGCCCGGCATTCCCGGGCCAGCTTTTTCCGATTGGCCATCTTCAGGCCGAACACCTGCGCCGCCATGCGGGCCACCCACACGTCCACCGGGAAGGCCTGGGTGTGTCCGCAGCCAAACAGCTGCACGCAATCGGCCACCTTGTCCCCAACGCCCGGCAGGGTAATCAGCCTTTCGTGGGCTTCCTCGTAGGGCATGCTCCGCAATTCTTCCATGGGAAAGCCCGCCTCCACGGCTCGGGCCGTCTCCACCAGATACCTGTCCCGGTACCCCACGCCCAGGGCCCGCAGCTGTTCCGGATTGCACCGGGCCAGCCGGGCCGGCGTGGGAAAATCGTGCAGCGTGCCCCATGGGGTCTCGTATGCTGTGCCAAAATGATCGCTCAGTTTCTCCACCAGGCCGCGAATCCGCGTTACGTTGTTATTGGCGGAGAGGATAAAGGAGATCAGCGTTTCCCACACGTCCTGGCGCAGCACTCGCATGCCCGGATAATCCGCAATCGCCTTTTGGGCCTGGGGATAGCAGGCGTATTCCGTCGCCAGTGCGCCGTAATCCCGATCCAGATCCAGATACTGCCGCACAAACGCCGTCTCCAGCGCCGTTTCGGCCCAGATACCGTCGCCGTCCTGCCAGAGCCACACGGGCTTTCCCCGCAGCACCGCGCCGAAGCGCCCGCACGCTTCCTGCCAGCGGAAGCACTGGGCGCTGTCCATCAGCGTCAGGGGCAGATCCAGCCTTTCCTTGCCGATTTGCTTCATTTGTTTATGAAAAAACGCTCACGCGAAAGAATGCACTTCCGCGTGAGCCTGAAATTCGATGGTGTTATTCCGCAGCGGCTTCGGTCTTGGGATAGACGCTGACCTTTTTGCGGGTCTTGCCCAGACGCTCGAACTTCACGTTGCCGTCGATCTTCGCGTACAGGGTGTCGTCATCGCCGATGCCCACGTTGGTGCCGGGATGGATGCGGGTTCCGCGCTGGCGGACAAGAATGTTGCCTGCGAGCACGTACTGGCCGTCCGCGCGCTTGGTGCCCAGACGCTGGGCGTTGCTGTCACGGCCGTTACGGGAGGAACCCATTCCCTTCTTATGAGCGAAGAGCTGAAGATTCATGCTGAACATGTATATTTCCTCCGTTCCTTGAAGATTATGCGTACATTGCGGGGATAATCCCTCGCAATCGCCTGAAGCGCCTTATATAGCGTATCCAAAAGAATCTGGGATTTCTCCAACTGTTCTTTGGTACATTCCGGCGTCAGGCATACTGTCAGGGACGCGTTCCCATCGTTCTGGTCGAACATCACCGGGGCGTGCACCACGCTTTTCAGACCGTTTGCCACAGCCTGACTCAGCGCGGAAACCGCCGCGCAGACAATGTCAGAACCCGCTTCACCATATCCGGAATGTCCGGATATTTCAAAGCCGATCAACCCGTATTCCGGGCTTTTCAGGAACGCTGCCGTCGTCATCAGGCGTTGACCGCGGTGATCTCAACCTTGGTGTAGGGCTGACGGTGGCCCTGCTTTTTGCGCTCGTTCTTCTTGGCCTTGTACTTATAGACGACGATCTTGCGACCCTTCACCTGAGAAAGCACCTTGCCTTCGACCTTAGCGCCCGCAACCGTGGGATTGCCGATGGTGGTGGCATCGTCGCCGGAGACGAGGAGCACCTCGTCAAAAGTGACCGTATCGCCCGCCTGGCTGTCAAGCTTCTCGATAAAGATAACGTCGCCCTGCTGAACACGGTACTGCTTGCCACCTGTCTTAATGACTGCGTACACGCGTTTGCACCTCCTATACATAATCTCGCCGGGATTCGGCGGCGTTTTTCAACGCGCTTGCGAGCCTGCCCCGAGCGGCTGTCCGATATATTATAACGCCATCTGTCTCTTTTTGCAAGTTCTATTTTTGGTTAAATCTCCGTTTTTCGCCCGTAGACAGGCCGGAATTTCTATGATAAAATAATGCCAATCATTTTTGCGAAAAGGAGCGAACCCTTTATGAGCCTTCCTTCCGAAATGCGCGCCCTGGTGGCCCGGGGCGTGAAGGATTACGCCCTGCAGAACATCGCCGTTCCCGCCTGCGGCGACGACGACCTGATTATCCGGGTAAAAGCCTGCGGCATCTGCGCCGGGGATATCAAGGCCTCCCACGGTACCGCCCGCTTCTGGGGCGGCGACGGCATGCCCGGCTATTGCAGGCCGCCCTTTGTGCCCGGCCATGAGTTCTTCGGCCGGGTGGTGGCCCGGGGCAAAAACGCCGACGACCGGTTCCAGATTGGCGACCGGGTCATTTCCGAACAGATCGTGCCCTGCGGCGAATGCTATTATTGCAAAAGGGGCATGTACTGGCTGTGCGATCCTCATGACGTATACGGCTTCAAAAGCTATCTCAACGGCGGCATGGCCGAATACGCCCGGCTGCCCAAGGGGTCCCGGAATTATCGGGTGCCGGAGGAGCTGACGCTGGAACAGGCGGCGTTGATCGAACCCCTGTCCTGTTCCCTCCATGGCGTGCGCCAGGCCCATGCCACAAAAGAGGACACCGTGGTGCTGGCCGGCGCGGGAACCCTGGGGCTGGGCATGGTGAACTTTTTGCGGATGCAGGGCGTAAAACGGCTGATTGTGCTGGATCTCATCGACCGGCGGCTGGAAATGGCCCGGGAATTCGGCGCAGACGTGACCCTGAACCCCAAAACCTGCGATCTGATGGCTGAAATTGCCCGCCTGACCGACGGCGTGGGCTGCGACGTTTATATCGAAGCCACCGGCCATCCCGCCTCCGTACAGCAGGGGCTGGACATCATCCGCAAGGGCGGCACCTTCGTGGAATTTTCCGTCATGAGCGGCCCCTCCACCGTGGACTGGTCCATCATCGGCGACGCAAAGGAGATCACCATCGTGGGCTCCCAGCTGAGCCCCCATTGCTATGAGGACGTCATCTCCGCCCTGAGCCGGGGCGAAATTCGCACCCAGGGAATGATTTCTCACCAGTTCCCCCTGGAGGATTGGGAAAAGGCCTACGCCGTGGCCCAGTCCACCGAAAGCGTCAAGGTGCTGCTGCGCCCGTAATCAATCCTATTTTTTGCCGGAGGAAGTTTTGCTTTCTCCGGTTTTTTACAGCCGTTTTTCCCGGCGAACGCCTCGATATTCCGCCTCCTGGCATTTGCCGGCGGCGATATATCCCATTTTCTCATAATAATCGTTGAGAAACGCGCTGCCCTCCCCGCAATCCAGGCGCATCCACGTAAGCCCCCGGGCGCGGGCCAATGCCTCCGCCTGACGCAGCAGCTCCCGGCCCGCCCCCCGTTTATCCGGGTCCGTGACCAGATTGTGCACGTAACAGGCGGAGGCCCTGTCCCCGTCCGGCCAGCGCCCGTCCCGGGAAAGCAGCACCGCCGCCCCCGCCAGACGGCCTTCCGCGTCCTTCAAAAGATAAAGCCGCCCCGCGTCCCGCTGCATCTGATAATAAGAAAGCGGATACGCCGCCAGATAGCCCGCGTCCCACTGGCGTAGCCCCCGCTGTTTCATCCATTCCACCCGTTTTTCGTAAAGGCCGAATACTTCCTCCATGGGTTCGTCCTTCGCCGCCTGCAGCGTCCATTTCATCCGCAATTCCTTCTTTCAAAAAACGCCGAAAGGCCGCGAAGACCCTTCGGCATTTTATCTGTTTTCACTGTTCCAGGCTCTCGAAATAGGCGCACACGCCTTCGGTCATGCCGGAAACCAGCCTGGCCTGATATTCCGGATCGCAAAGCTTCTCGTCTTCCTCGGGATTGCTCATGTACCCCATTTCCACCAAAATACTGGGCACTTCCGACCAGTTCAGGCCGGAATAGGTATCCCGCTGATAGATGCCGTTGGCCTTGGCGCCGGTGGCCTCCGCCATGGCGGGCAGGATGATTTCGCTGGCGGCGTAGCTTTCCTCCGCGCAGGCCCCCGTTTTGCGCACGTACAGGCCGATACCGTTCACGGACTTCTTCTCCACGCCGTTGCAATGGATGCGCAGCACCAGGTCGCATCCGGCCTCGTTGCACATCTGCGCCCGTTCCACGTTGGAAATGTCCACGTCGTTGGTTTCCCGGGTCATGACCACCTGTGCGCCCTCCGCCTCCAGCGCCGCCTTCAGCTGCAGGGCCACCTCCAGATTCACCTCGTATTCCGGTCTGCGGGTGGAAACCCCCGCCGTGCCGGAAGAGACCTTGGCCTTTTTCTCCGAACTTCCCGGGGCGATGGGCTCCTTCTCGCTGTTGGCATGGGCCTGATGTCCCGGGTCAATGCCGATGATCCGCCCCGACAGCCGACCCTGGTCTAGAACCAAAGTCGGTTCTGCCGTTTCCGCCAGAGCCGCGCCGCATGTTAACAACAGCGCCAGCGCCAGACAAAGCAATCGTTTCACGTTTATCTCCCTTCGCTTCTGCCCCGGGTTTTCTCTTCCAGGGAGGACACCAGCCGGCTGAGGGTGCCCACCATGTCGCTCATGTCAAACAAACTAATGGAGCCATAGGGGGCGTTCACCAGCGTTTCCACGCTTTCCCGGTACGTATCCAGCATTTCCAGCACGTCGTAAGCGCATTCCGGGGAATGATGGTTGGCCAAAATCTGCGCGGTGGCCAGATCATTCACGTCCAGCGCCAGCAGAATCAGCATCCGCGCCGTTTCGCCGGTGCGGCGCACCACAAACTGCTTTTCCTGCACGCCGCTGTCCAGAATTTCCTCCACCAGGGGATGCAGCATGCCCAGGGTCAGCTCTCGCAATTCGCTTTTCACCGCCGCATCCTCGCCGGCCAGGCCCACCTCCGTCATCGCGCCCAACAGCGCGGGGCTTTCCCGGTCCAGCGTATTCATAAGACGCAGGGCGGCGTTCAAACGTTCCACCGCGCCGGCGCGCATGCCCCGGACGTGGGCGATTCCCGCCGCGTACCATTCCTCCGCCCTGCGGCGGCACACCTCCGCCAGCAGCTCCATCTTGGTGTCGAAATAATGATAAAAGCCGCCTTTGGAAATCTTCAATTCGTCCAGCACGTCCTGCACGGAAGTATTGGCGTATCCCTTGCGGGCAAACAGCTTTTCCGCCGCGTCGATGATCTTCTTTTTGCTCTCTTCGCCCTTGCGCATTGGTACATCCCTCGTTTCGACCATGGTCTATTCTGGTGTGATTATATATTACAAACCAAAGTCTGTCAAGTTATGCTTTTTGCGATTCCAGCTTTGCGGAAGCCGCCGTCAGCTTTTCATATTGCTCCGCCACACCGCGCATCACCTGCACCGCGCCCTTGATCAGCTCTTCGCCCTCCATTTTCGGCTTGTCAAAATAGACCAGCGTCGGCGGATTGCCGCCCAGGAGCTTCAGGTGATCCTCATGCTCCTTGCAGGCCATCAGCACCGTCATCAGGTCAATGTCGGCGGAAATGGAGAAGCGCATGTGGATCTTATCCCCCTTCAGATTCACCAGATCGATGCCCAGTCGTCCGCAGAGGTTCTTCATCTGCGCAATTTCGATGAGGTTCATTACCGGCCGGTTGGGGTCGCCGAAGCGGTCGATCAGTTCGTCGATCAAATCGTTGCGGTCGTCGTCGGTTTTGACGGAGGCGATTTTCTTATACATTTCCACCCGGGTAATGTCGTTGGAGACATAGTCCTGAGGCAGATACGCGTCCATCTTGATGTCCACCCGGGTATCGATATCGCCCAGGGACACATCTCCCCGCATTTCCCGCACAGTGTCTTCGATCATCTTCACATACAGATCGTAGCCCACGCTGGCCATGAAGCCGGACTGTTCGCTGCCCAGCAGATTGCCCGCGCCGCGAATTTCCAGATCCCGCATGGCCACCCGGAAGCCGGAGCCGAATTCCGTGAATTCTCGAATGGCCGCCAGGCGTTTGTCGGCGGTTTCCGTCAGCACCTTGGCGGGGTTCACCGTGAGATACGCATAGGCCAGCCGGTTGGAACGGCCTACCCGGCCCCGCAGCTGATACAATTGCGACAGGCCGAATCGGTCCGCGTCGCAGACGATGAGGGTGTTGGCCCGGGGTACGTCCAGTCCCGCTTCGATGATGGTGGTACACAAAAGCACGTCGAATTTGCCTTCATAAAAGTCCAGCATCACGTCTTCCAGGGCGTGCTCCCGCATCTGCCCATGCCCCACGCCAATGCGCGCCTCGGGCACCAGCTTTTTCAGCCGGGAATACATGACTTCCATGGTCTGCACCCGGTTATAGAGCACGTACACCTGCCCGCCCCGGGAAAGTTCCCGCAAAATCGCATCCCGCACCAGACCGTCGGAATATTCCACCACATAGGTCTGCACCGGGTAACGCTCCTCCGGCGGGGACTGCAAAAGGCTCATGTCCCGAATACCCACCATGGACATGTGCAGCGTTCTGGGAATGGGCGTCGCCGTGAGGGTCAGAACGTCCACGGTCTGCTTCAGCTTTTTGATGCCCTCTTTGTGTGCCACGCCAAAGCGCTGCTCCTCGTCCACCACCAAAAGCCCCAGATCCTTGAATTCCACATCCTTGGCCAGCAGCCGGTGGGTGCCCACGATTACGTCGATTTCGCCCTTTTTCAATTCCTGGATGACCTTTTTCTGTTCCGCGGCGGTTTTAAACCGGCTGAGGGTTTCCACCCGCACGGGGAAGCCGTGGAACCGGTTCATCATGGTGGCATAATGCTGCTGCACCAAAATGGTGGTAGGCGCCAGCAGCGCCGCCTGTTTTCCGCCCATAACGGCCTTGAATATGGCCCGCAGCGCCACCTCGGTTTTGCCGTAGCCCACGTCGCCGCACAGGAGCCGGTCCATGATTTTGGGCTGTTCCATGTCGTGCTTGATCTCCTGAATTGCCCGCAGCTGATCCGGGGTCTCCTCAAAGGGGAAGCTGTCTTCAAATTCCCGCTGCCAGGGGGTGTCCGGGTCGAAGGCGTGACCGGGCACGGCCTCCCGGTGGGCATAAAGCTTGATCAGTTCCCCCGCCATCTCCCGGATGGAGGTCTTCACCTTGGCCTTCTGCTTCTGCCATTCGCCGCCGGAAAGCCGGTTCAGCTTGGGCCGCTCCCCCTCGGAGCCGATGTATTTCTGCACCCGGTCCAGCTGATCCGTGGGCACGTACAATTTATCGTTGCCCTGATAGCGAATGTGCAGAAAATCCCGATAGGTGCCCTCGCTGCTGAGGCGAATGGTGCCCATATACTGGCCGATACCGTGGTTTTCGTGCACCACGTAATCGCCGATTTTCAATTCCGTAAAAGCCGCCAGCTTTTCGCCGGTGCGGGCCCGGGCGTGGGATTTCTGCCGACCGCCACCGTACACGTCCCCTTCGGAAATCACCGCCAGCTTTATTTCCGGATACAAAAAGCCCTTGCCCAGCGCCAGGGGGAAAATTTCCGGCCGGCCCGCTTCCAATTGCGCCGGCACTTCCTCGGCGTAGGAGGCGGTCACCTCCTGCTGCTTCAGGGCGCTTTCCAGCCGCTGCCCCCGGGCCACGCCGCCGGAAAGCAGCGCAACGCGCCAGCCTTCGGCGATCCACCTTTGCAGATCCCGGGCCAGCTCCTTGATATTGGTCTGATACCCCGTGGCGTTGCGGCATTCGGGCTGAATCAGCGCCTTGGGGCGAAAGTCCTTTTCCGTGCGCAGGAAGGGGGTGGTAATCAGCTGCGTATAATTGGAAAGTTTTGACAGCAATCCGTCATAGGGCAGCAGCAATTCCCCCTGCGCGGGCAGCGCCTCGTCCCGCTCCAGCGCGGCGGTGAATTCTTCCTTGAATTCCAGCATCCGGTTTTCGCATCGTTCCCGCAGCCGTTCCGGCTGATCGAACACCACAATGGGGTCTTCCAGATATTCCGCCGCGGTGTCGGTGTATTTCAACAGCACCGGCACCAGCGCCTCAAAGCCGTCTGCCCGCCGCCCGGTTTCCAGCGCGTCCAGCACGCCCCGGAAATTCCGTTCCACGCCGCTTTGGTGCAAACCGGCGGCCTGCTTGGGCTTTGGCCTGGGCGTTTCCTTTTTCGCGGGCCGGGCCTTCTTGGCCGGGGCCTGGAACAGTCCGTCCATGTCCGGCAGCTCGTCCTCGCCAGATTCCTGATAAGCCAGCTGCAGAAAATCTTCCACCGGCATCAGGTCGAATTCCTTCTCGATCTGCTTTTGCCGGTCGCCGGTTTCCAACGCGCCCGTGCGGGAGCGCAGCAGATATTCCAGTTCCCGGGCCGCCCGGAGGCATTCCTCGCCCACGGGCAGCACTTCCCCTGCCGGGAAGATTCGCGCCTGTTCCCGGGGCGAAATGGAGCGCTGGGTCATCACGTCGAAACTGCGGATGGAATCGATTTCGTCGTCAAAAAACTCGATGCGCAGGGCATTGGGTTCGCCCACGGGATATACGTCCAAAATGCCGCCCCGCAGGGCGCACTGGCCCCGGGCTTCCACCAGTTGCACCCGCTCGTAGCCCGCCTCGGTGAGCTTTTCCATCAACTGGGTGGGCTCCATGCGCATGCTCTGGTCTAGCAGCAGGATCTTCTCCCGGAACCGGGAAACGGGCATCAGCCGGTGCATCAGCGCGTCCACCGGCACAATCAGCGCCCGGGCTTCCCCGGTAGCCGCCGTGCCCAGGGCCTCAATGCGCCGCATGGACATTTCCCGGCTGGAGGCCGCCGTCTTTACAAAGGAAACCTCCCGCCCCGGCAGATAAACACAGCCGCCGTCCAGAAGCGCGTTCATGTCCTCCGTCAGCCGCTGGGCCAATCCGTCGTTGGGGGTAAGGATCAGCATGGGCCGGCGGAGCTTTTCCTGGGCCGCCGCCAGCAGATGCGCCTTCTGGCTGTCGTCGGGGCCGTAAAGGGCCGTAGTCCCGCCTCGGGTCAGTTCCTCGATCAGCTGCTCAAAGGCCGGCAGCTTTTCCAGCGGAGAAAACAGGCATTGATATCGAACGACGCTCATTGACCGCTCCTTTCCCTGGGGGGATTCGACAGAAACTTCCGGGCCGCGTCCGCGCCGCCCCGGATATATTCGGCAATGGCCTCCGCCGCCAGCAGATAGCCCTGGAACATGGTTTCCCGCAATTCTTTGGTTTCATACCCCATGAGCACATAATCCTTTAAATCCATATGCTCCGGAGGCCGGCCGGTTCCCACCCGCATCCGGGGAAAATCGTCCCGACCCAAAAGATAAATGATATTGCGCATGCCGTTATGAGTCCCCGCCGATCCGGAGGGACGGAAGCGCACCTTGCCGTCGGGCAGGTCGATGTCGTCATAACACACCAGCAGCTGGTCCATTTCCGGCTTATACCAGTTCACCAGCTGCACCACGGATTCCCCGGACAGGTTCATATACGTCTGCGGCAGCGCCAGCGCCACCTTCTGCCCGGCGATGACCCCTTCCCCGGTAATGGCCTTGCAGCGGCTTTTCCGCAGGGGAATGTCGTATTTTTGCGAGAGGATGTCCACCACATCGAAGCCCACGTTGTGCCGCGTGTGCTCATACTTTCTGCCGGGATTGCCCAGTCCTACCACCAAAAACATGCCTCTCGCCCTCCGTTATTTCATTGATCTATTCATTTTATCAGCCCCCGGATGCCTTTGTCAAGCTTGATTCCCGGGCAGGAATGCGTTATAATGGAAGTATCCGGTAATATCATTCCAAGGAGGTTGGTTCCTTATGAAACTGAGCGTTTTTGCGGTGCTTTTGCAGGACAAGTCCTTCGACGAAGCCTGTGCCTATCTCGCCTCCAAGGGCGTCCAGGCCGTGGAAATCGGCTGCGGCGGCTTCCCCGGAGACGCCCATTGCAAGCCCCTGGAGCTTCTGAATGACGAGACGAAGCTGCAGGCCTTCAAGGATACCCTGGCCCGGCATCATCTGGACATCGCCGCCCTGTCCGTGCATGGCAACGCCGTGCATCCCGACAAGGCCGTGGCGGAAAAGGCCCATACCGAGTTTGAAAACGCCGTGCTGCTGGCGGAGAAACTGGGCGTGGAAACCGTGGTTACCTTCTCCGGCTGCCCCGGCGGCTGCCCCGAGGACAAGACTCCCAACTGGGTGACCTGCCCCTGGCCGGACGATTACACCCACATTCTGGAATATCAGTGGAACGAAGTGCTGATTCCCTATTGGAAGAAGGAATCCGCATTCTGCCGCGCTCATAACGTGCGGGTGGCCTTTGAAATGCATCCCGGCTTCTGCGTGTACAATCCCGAAACCATGATGCGCATCCGCAAGGCCTGCGGCGATAACATCGGCGCCAATTTCGATCCTTCCCACCTGTTCTGGCAGGGCATCGATCCCGTGGCCGCCATTCGCTACCTGGGCGACGCCATCTTCTACTTCCACGCCAAGGACACCAAGATCGACGAGATCAACACCG
The DNA here is from genome assembly GCA_902767315.1 of uncultured Eubacteriales bacterium. Classification (GTDB taxonomy): domain Bacteria; phylum Bacillota; class Clostridia; order Christensenellales; family Aristaeellaceae; genus RUG11247. The sequence continues at coordinate 44,832 of CACXHB010000092.1, read as the reverse complement.
GCATCAACGGCGTTCTGGACACCAAGCCCTATTCCGACGAAATCCATCGCAGCTGGATCTTCCGCTCCGTGGGTTACGGCCACGCCCATCAGACCTGGAAGGACATGATGAGCGCCCTGCGGATGGTGGGCTACGACGGACCCATCTCCATCGAGCATGAGGACAGCCTGATGACGCCCTCCGAAGGCCTGAACAAAGCCATCGCCATGCTCAAGGACGTTATGATGTTCGAGGCCAAGGGCCCCATGTGGTGGGCATAATCGCCTCTCCCGTTTCAAGGCTTACCCTGCCGTTTCGGCGGCAGGGTTTTCTTTATTTAAAATCTTGACCATTAGCATTATTTTATCCCATCCGGCCATTTTTATTGACAATCCATTCCCTTAAAATTATAATGTTTCTAGAATAACCGTGCTGCAAAGGAGTGGGATGGATGTTTCCAAAAGAATTATTTGCAAATCGCCTGAAGGCCCTGCTGCAGGACGCGGATATTTCCGCCGATCAATTGGCGAGTGCCGCCGGCATTTCTCCGGATGTGCTGAACCGTGCGCTGTCGGGCCAGGATGCGCCCTCCCTGGACGATTTTGTCGCCATCGCCGCTTATTTTCAGGTCCCCACGGCGTACCTTCTGAATCAGCCGCCCTTTGACGCCTGGGAACAGGCGCTGAAGCGGAAAACCGCGGTGCTGGAGGCCCTGGCCCGGATGCTGCCCTTTCCGGCGGAATCCCTGGCCGATTTGCACCTGCCGGCCTTCCTGTTCGTCTATAACGCCGCCTTCCGCCGGGCGGAATACGATCCGGACCGCCAGACCCTGACCCTGTATCCTTCCTTTTCCAAGGGCGCGCCCGTCACATTAAGCTAGTTCCGCAAAAAGTCTTGCATTTTTGCAAGGCTTTCTTTTTATAGTATTGACAAATCTGCCCTTATGGTATATATTATTATTAGGAGGTGAACATTAATGAAAAAAATTATAGTTTTTTCATTTTCTTTTATGCTCGTTCTGTTCCTGCCTTTGCAAAATGGAGTTTGTGAAATGCCGCAATGGGATTCTGCCTGTTCATTTCTGTACGGGATCAATATTCGAAAAATAGACGGCACTGCCTTGCCACCAGCTCCTCTCGAAGTATCTGATCTTGAAAACGGCTTAACTGTCGAAATATCAAATGGTTCGCCATTACCTGATAGATATATGCTTCTTTGTGTTTCCAATGGGCATCTTCTGCCATTTACTATAAACGGCGATACGCAAAATTTCTTTACAAATGACATTGATGGTTCCGAAACTCAAATTCAGAAGATATATCTTGGAGAATTTCCAATTATTGATAGCACTATCCAATATTTACATATAGTTGTCATTGGTTGTCAAAAACAACTTTCTCCTAAAACCACTGAATTTTACTCTGACTTTTTTGTAGCCGTCACTCTTTCTTTCACTGTAGAGACACTTCCTACCTACTCTTTGACAGTTGAACCTTTTGTTTATGAATTGAACAAATATGACGTTAATGTTGCTAACGGAATAAATTGTGTCATTGACTTTGTACAATCAGATACACAATTTTCTTCTAGTCTTTCACTGATGACTATACAGTCAACTATTTCTTACGATACCGCTATCGCTGCTGCTGTAAATGGGTTTAACCAGCTCATGCAATTAGTTGTAGTAATCGATTCGATTCCCATCACATCAATGGATTCAACAATTCCGTGCCTTAATGCTCCTGAAGGAAAACTGGTCCTGTCTCCCATTGATACTGCCTCGCTTTCGCCGGGCGATCATACATTGTTCGCAATTGCCATCCCGCTGCTCAATCATTGGCAGTATTCGACCTCGACCCCGTTTACCGTTATTCACATACAATGAATTTGGGGAGGTGGTTTTATGTATCCGATTGTCGTTAGCTAGATAGTACCTAGTCACTCTCAATTTACTTACAAGAAGGAACAAAAGGAGGATTTCCATGAAACGTTTTCTTGTTATAAGTCTTCTGACTCTCTTCGCGCTCTCTTGCACGCTTTCCGCGTTTGCTGTATCCGCTTCCTGCAGTGGATCTACTAGCGGTGGATCCGCTGGAACCACCTCGTGTTCTGGTTTGCTTGTCGGCAATGATTCCTCTTCTGCCGGTAACGATTCCGCATATGCCGATACGCATGCCCTGAAATCCGGTAAACTTACAGCCACCTGCTCGATCGCCTATGGTGGACAATACACCAACAGCAAATCCAGAAACGGAAATGGTACAGGCATTACTTCCCCGACGGCGTATGTTCCCTCTGGATATCATGCAACTCGTGCGAACGGCTCTCATAAGTTTTCATCTGACGATTATGGAAGTTGGGCTAAAAGCACTCGGGTCAAATTTACCCTCGGAAATTGACATATTAATACTTCTCGCCTGGCTCGTTTTACGGGCCAGGCAACATCTCATAAATCGAAGAGGTGAACCGCATGAAGAAAATCCTGCCCGTTTTTGCGCTCTTTTTGGTTCTGCTGACGTTTCCCGGCCTGGCCCTGGGGGACGCCATGCTTTTTGAGCGGGACATGACCACAGAAAACGATGAAAATAGCTGGTATATCGAGGCCGTAACCGACGGAGAGGCCGCCTATGTTTTCGGCAGTAACTCCGGCACCAGCGGATACGCCGTCTGGCGGCCGGGAGATCCGGTTCCCGTGAATCCGCTGGAGCACCCCTTTCAGACGATGGATCTGGGATACGGTTATCTTCAATTGCTCTCCGGAGACGGCTGTCTGTGGGGATGGAACCAACGGGATGAAGAGCCGCTGAATCTCTATCGCATTGATACGTCCGACGAAAACGCCCTCTCCGCGGAACCTGTCGCCAGCCTGGACTGGGCTTCGGAAATCGACCAGCAGACGCTTTTTGCGGAAACGGTCGCCGTCAGCGGGAATTATCTGCTTTTGAATTATTATCAGGACGATCCCTATTCCGACGACGCTCACTATCCCCTGCTGGTGTGCGATCTGGAGGAAGAGGAATGCCGCAATCTGGACATTCTGGACGGCGGCATACAGATCAGCGCCGTGGCCTTTACCCCCTACAGGGAAAACCAGTTTCTGGTCGCCTGCCCGCTGGACGGCGAAATCTGCGGCATAGAACTGTACGCCCTGGACGCGGAAGCATGCGAAATGGAATATCTTTGCTTTATTCCCATGCAGGCCAACCTGGATTTCCGGCACATGGCCTGGTCGGAAGAGGAAGAAGCGCTGTATTATGTGGATTCGGACGCGCAGCTGCAGAACCGGCTGATGCGGATGACAGAATTTAATCCGGACGCCGCCCAGTGCATCTCCTCCGGCCTTTCCGGGCATTTTCTGGCAATGGCGCCCAGCCCCGCCGCTCTGGTGGGAAACGACTGGATGCTGGTGTGCGACACCATTCTGGCCTATGCCTTCGATCTGAAGGGCGAATCTAACGCCGCCTCCGACGTATCTCAACTGGTTCTGCCCTCGCCCTTCTCTTTCGAAGAATACCTGCAGGCGGCGGTGCAGGATTTCAAAAAGGCCCATCCCGACGTAGAAGTCGTCTTTTCCGGCACGGATTTATCCGCCGGAGAAATTACTTCCGCCGTAACCGCTCAATCCGACGCGCTGGACCTGTACGCCTGCTATCTGTCCTATCCGGATTACCGGGCCATGAAGGAGCGCGGCTACCTGCTGCCCCTGCCGGAAGACGAGGTGTTCACGGGCTTTCAGTCGATGCTGTGGGAAAACCTGCGGCGAGAAGTTGCGCCGGAGGGAAGCCTTGTGGCCGTGCCCTACTGGCTCAGCGCGGACACCCTGTGCCTGAACCTGCAGCTTTGGCAGGACATGGGCCTGACCGCGGAGGACGTTCCCGCCACATGGCCGGAATTCTGGGGGATGCTTCCCAAATTGGCCGCCCTGGCGGAGGACGCGGGCTGCTATCTGCTGGATCCGGGCTTTTCCGCCGCATCCGGCCGCTCCATGCTGTTTGAACGGATGCTGAACGATTATCTGGCCTATGCCAGCACGCAGGCCGATTCGTCCCTGCAATTCGATACGGCCGTTTTCCGCGATGCGCTTTCGGCCTTTGAAGGCGTGGACTTTTCGGCCCTGGGTCTCCCGGAAACGCCCGATCGGGACGCTGACGTATCGCAGGAAGAAATCCTGATTGCTCCGGGCTCCTACGACCCCATCTCCCTGCGCGGCGCGGAAACCGTTCTCCCCCTGCATCTTTCCCTGAATGAGGAGCTCGAACCCTGCGCCGAATGCACCGTGGCGGTGCTGCTTTTGAACCCCTATTCCCAGCATCAGGAAGCGGCGGCGGAGCTTTTGCGCTATGTGGTTCAGCGCATGCCCGACGGCACCCTGGCCGCATTGGACGGAGAGCGCACCCAGGGAATCGTCAATCCGGACGCGGCTGCGGCGCTGGAAGAAACCGACGCGGAAATCGCGTCCATCGAAAAGGAGCTGGAAACCGCCGACGGCGATGAGAAGGAGGAATACCAGACCCTGCTGGAAAGCGCCCAGGAAAACCGGAACGTCATTCTGCAATATTTCTATTGGGATGTTTCCGATGAAGTCATTCAGACCTGGCACGCCCTTCTCCCGCGCCTTTCCCCGGAAACCTATCTGGGCATGGATAAATCCTCGGAGCTTTGGCCTGAAGCGGAGCGCTATCTGGCCGGCAACACCGACAAAGATACCCTGATCCGCAATCTGGATCAGAAGGTCTCCATGATGATGGGCGAACAGTAAACTGCATAAAAAACAGCCGGGCGAATGCAACTTCGTCCGGCTGTTTTTTGCGCCTTCGGGCTTATTCCTGCCCCCGGGCGGCCCGCTGCCCGCGAATCCAGCGCGCCAGCACGCTAAGCAGCAGCGCCAGAGCGCACAGGGCGATGCAGCAATAAAAGGAAATGCCCCGGGAAAGCAGCTCCAGATTCACCGGTTCCGGCACAATGGCCTCGAACCCATCCAGAAACAGATAATCCGCCACGCCCACGGCCCCGGGCACGGGAATGGCGTTGGAACCCACCACCACCAGACTCTGGGTCACGATCACATCCCACAGCCGGCCGGGCGCGCCGCCGGTACCCACATAGACGAAGGCCGGCACCAGCACGATGGCCAGGCGCTGCAGAAAATTCAGCAAAAACGCCAGCAGAAGCCCCGGCCGATGGGCGTGAAGCCGCCCGGCGCACTGGCGATAATCCTGCTCCAGAGAAGCCAGCTTTGCCCGGAATTTCTCCTCGTTTTTAAAGATGCGCATTTTGTGCAGTATCTTCGAAAAGAAGTTCACCAGCCGCCACATGAGCTTTTCCCGGAAAATCAGCAGAAGAAATCCCGCCAGCAGCCCCGCCTGGGTGGCGAACCCCACCAGAATCAGCACCCGGGAAGCCGGGCCAAACCTGCCGAAAATATCCGGTCGGACGGCGCAGCCCATCAGCGACATCACCAGAATCGACAGCGTATACAGCGCCAGGTTCATCAAAAGCGCCACCGTAGTCACCGCTCCGGGAATGCCGTCCCGCATCATCAATATGGCGGAAGCCGGCTGACCCCCCGTGGCGGAAGGCGTGATGGCAGAAAAATAAATGTCCGCCGCGGAGTACATCATGCCGCAATGCAGCCGTCTTTCGTACCCCAGCGCCCGGCAGAGCACCAACAGCGCCATTCCTTCCATCATAATATAGCACAGCATGCTCAGCGCCGCGCCGACCATGTATTTCAGATTCGCGGCGCTCACAAAATCCGCAAAGCCTTCCGCGCTGAAGGACTCGTTTTGCGACACAATGGTACCGATGGTCAGGGCGATCAGCAACAGGAACACCGCCGGATAGAGGATTTTTTTGTATTTCATGGGAGCCTGTTCGCTTCCTTTCAACTTCCCGAAATTGCTTCTGTATGGCCTGAAACAGCCGTTTTTATAGACGAAAAAACGCTCTCTCGCGTTCCCAATCTCCACCAATTTGAGTGCAGACTCTGGTCTGTTTCATACAAAGTCGGTTCTTGAATTTTGAAACATTCTTTTTACTATCATATCACATTTCTTATGCAAAATCCATCCCCTTTCCCGAAAAAAGCGACGATGGTCTCGGGGGCCGTCTTCTCGCAAAAATCCAGATAATGTTTTTCCGAGAATTAACACTTCATCGAGGTAATGTGTCTTTTCATTCCAGGAATTTCCTATTATAATTTTCAGTGAAAAGGTGTTTGCCAGTCGTGTGCGAATATGTCTTCCCTATGACATTTGCACCGGCCAAAGGTCGCAATTCATTCACATTCGCGGCCCGTGAGCAAACTCCCATCATATAAGGAGGGAAATCTATGAAGCTCTCTTTCTGGAGATAGACCGCAGCCGTACTGATGGCGGCGCTTTTGGCGCTGTCCACTCCTGTGCTGGCCCTCTCCGAGACCTTGGAAGCAGCCGCGACCGCGGAGCCTACCGCCGCGCCCGCCGCGACGGTAACTCCCGTTGTGACCGAAGCGCCCGTTGAAACGGAAGCCACCACTGCTCCCGAAGCGACGACCGTTCCCGAAGCGACGGAGGCCGCCGAAACGCCCGTTCCTGAGACCACCAACGCGTCTCAGGAGGTTCCCGCCAAGGCCGCGCCTATCGAATTGCTTCCCATTGATGGCGACGTTTCCATTAACGCCAAGAAGCCTTCCAAGCTTCAGAAAACCATCGTCGATAAAATGGAAATCCGCGCCTATGCAATGGGCAGCGAGAAGTACGGAAGCGAAATGTCTTCCTGCTCTCCTTCTGTCAAAGCTAAAGGCGTTTCGTACGAAATCGGCGCCGTCGAGGGCAGCGCGGAAGAGGGATGGTACACTACGGTTACCTTCCACTTCAGGAGCGGGGATGCGTTTGAACTAAAAGCTCGCGATAATTTCAATACGCTCTATCCCTGGTCCGATAAGCTGAACGGCGATTGGTCCTATCACTTTACGGAAGAGTGGCCTGCCGACCAGGTATTGACGCTTTACCGTGTCAATAACAAATGGTGCGTAAAGTCGAAAGACGGTAGTTATTCGGACAACCTTAAATCCAACATCAACAATTATATTCATATTTATCTCGCGGTGCCTGCCGCAGCCGAGTACACCGTAACCTATACCGACGGCGTAAACGGTGCAGTTTTCGCTGACCAGACTTACACCGTCAAGGAAGGCGACCCCACTCCCGCTTTCGTCGGCGAACCCACCCGCAAAGGTTATGCCTTCACCGGCTGGCAGCCCGAAGTTGCGGCGACCGTGACCGACAACGCCACCTACACCGCTCAGTGGATTGCTGAGCCTGCTGTTCCCAGCGGCAGCAATTCCATTATAGAGCTGTTCAAGTTCCACTGCACCACCATGCCGGAAGACCACGCTGATCAGCCCTATAACTGGTTTGGTACTCATGTGAAGTACAACGGCGATATGAAGTGGGACAACACCCGCGGCGTGTTCACCGCCACCGCAAAGATCACCAATGTGCAAACCCTGCTGTTTTACGGCACGCACTCTCCCGAGAAGGTATGGAAACACAAACACTATCATACCGACGCGACAGGCAAGGATGTTAGAACTGCTACCATCAATCTGGTGTGGGATCCCAATGCCGATGGCCTGAATGCCGCCGGTACTCAGACCCATGGCCTGTGGCTGCCCGATGGCGAGCAGCTGGTGAACGTGTGGTGCTACACTGCTCCCGCCGCGCCGGATCCTTCCAAGATCAGCACGAAGGTGCTGCGCGTGGAAGAATCCGAGTCCGCACGGAACAATACCATTTATTACGTAAAGAACCTGATTCCCGGCACTTATACTCTGACTGAGCTGCCCAAGGACGCCAACGGCACGTTCTGGTATGATCTGACCATTACTGATCTTACTCCCTACGTTGACGCTTTCCAGACTAAGTACAGCCCGGACAAATCGAAGGTTTACGAACTGGATACCGAAAAGAATCTGGCCACCTATTCCTACAAACTGTCGTATAAAGCGACCGGTACTGTCGTCGATTACAAGCAGGATGGCTCCGGTTGGACTGTGGATGCCTCCAGCTGGAATAACAACAAAGAACAGTGGAACGGCAAGTATCTGTATGTCACCGCCGCTGGTTTCTCCTCTGTGACCTACACCGACGGCGTGGATGGCAGCATTTTCGCCGATCAGGTCTATGCCAAGGTGAAGAACGGCACCGCTACTCCCGCATTCAACGGCGACCTCACCCGTGAAGGCTACGTGTTCACCGGCTGGGATCCCGAAGTGGCCGCGACCGTGAACGGTGACGCGACCTACACCGCCAAGTGGGGCGAGGACAAGAACGGCAACGGCTTCCCGGATGATCTGGAAGACAAGTTTATCGTCACCTACACCGACGGCGTAAGCGGCGAAGCCTTCGAAGACCAGGTGTATTCCGATCTGCTGAGCGGCCTGGATACCCCCGCCTTCAATGGCACCCCCGCCCGCAAGGGTTACGTGTTCATGGGCTGGAATCCTGCCGTGACCGACAAAGTTTCCGAATCCGTGATTTACACCGCCCAGTGGGAACTGGACGAGAATAGCAACGGCATTCCCGACAAGGAAGAAGAGCATTATTCCGTCACCTACACCGACGGCGTAAGCGGCGAAGCCTTCGAAGACCAGGTGTATTCCGACCTGCTGGAAGGCCTGAACACCCCCGAGTTCAACGGCACGCCCGAGCGCAAGGGTTATGTGTTCGCCGGCTGGCAGCCCGAAGTAGCCAAGACCGTTTCCGGCAATGCCACCTACACCGCCAAGTGGGACGAGGATAAGAACAACAACGGCAAGCCCGACAAGGACGAGAAGACCTACACCGTGATCTACACCGACGGCGTTGCGGACGAAGAAGTGTTCGCCGACCAGAAGACCGAAGGTCTGCTGGAAGGTCTGGATACTCCCGCCTTCAACGGCACGCCCGAGCGCAAGGGTTATGTGTTCGCCGGCTGGCAGCCCGAAGTGGCCAAGACCGTTTCCGGCGACGCCACCTACACCGCCCTGTGGACCGCCGATAAGAACGGCAATGGCGTCCCGGACGATCAGGAAGAGCACTTCACCGTGACCTACACCGACGGCACCAAGAAGCACACTGCCTTCGCCGATCAGGTGTTCACCGGCCTGGTGAAGGGCGAGGCGACTCCTTCCTTCGACGGCAAGCCCACCCGCAAGGGTTACAAGTTCCTGGGCTGGAAGCCCGAAGTGGAACAGACCGTTTCCGGCAACGCCACCTATACCGCCCAGTGGTCCAAGATTGAGTCCACGGACGAGGACGACGTGCCGAAGACTGGCGACACCACCGCGAGCTCCATGGCGACGATGCTGATGAGCCTGGCCTGCATGGGTCTGGCCGTGATGCTGCTGCTGGCCCGGAGCAAGGCGCAGAAGAACCGCTAATCGTTTTCCCCTTCGCGGAGGAGGTTCGCCTCCTCCGCGATTTTTCAAAAATTACCCGGAGGATTTGACACATGAGCCGTCACCGGAAGTCCAAACGCCGGATGCGCCTTTCCAGCCGCATTCTGCTGTTCAGCGCCATCGTGTTCCTGGTGGCCGCAGTGGCGCTGTTGGGGTATTCCCTGCACAAGCGCGCCCAGGATCGGAAGATTTTGGAGCAGGAGGACCATCTGCGGGATCTTTTCCAGGGCACTGCCTGCGAAATTACGGAAAGGGCCTGTTCCCTCTTCCCCGCCGCCAGCGCCGAAGAGGCGGAGCCCACTGCCGCGCCGGAAATCGCGCCCCGGTTTCAGGAGCTTTACGGCATTAATCCCGACATTATCGGCTGGATTACCGCCGGAAGCGAGGTCAGCACCGCCGTGGTCTATCGGGACAACGAATACTACATGGATCACGATTTTTACGGCAAATCCAGCGCGGCCGGAACGGTTTTCGCCGACGTGCTCAATGAGCACTGGGAAACTGACCCGTATGTGGTGCTCTATGGTCACAACATGCGCAACGGCGCAATGTTCGGCAACATGGATCATTACATGAACCTGGATTATTTCAAGCAGAATTCGGATATCTGCCTGTACAACATTTACAGCGACGAACCGGTACATTACGTGCCCTTTGCCGCCGTGGACGCTTCCATGAACAAGGAAGAGGATTCCTATTTCTATCTGCGGCGTTATTCCACGTTCATGCCCTGGATCTATGCCGAGGATGTGGAAAGCGCGACCGAAACCCGCTCGCCGGAACAGCAGACGGCCGTGGACGAAGTCATTGCGGAAATGCGCGAACGCTCGCTGTTCGACATTCCCGGGGTGGAAGTGGACGGCACAGACCGCATTCTGGCGCTGGTGACCTGCAGTTACGAATTGCCCGACGCACGGTTCATCCTCTTCTGCCGCCAGCTGCGCCCGGAGGAAACCCCGGAGGCTATGGCCCAAAAGATCATGGAGACCGCCGTGGCAAAATGATATTTCAAAGCAAAACCGGCCGGAAACAGGAATTTGGCTCCTGTCTCCGGCCGGTTTTTATTTTCAGGCCTCCCGGCGCTCGCCTTCGCCGCTGACGATGGCGTAATAGGCGTTGGAGGTCTTCCGGTAAACCAGGGTGTAAATCAGGGCGAAGGCCAGGAAGGTGAAGCCCGTGGTTTCCACCAGCAGCCGGGTGTTGGTCAGGTTGAACAGAATTAGCATCCGCCGAATCATGGGGAACGCAAAGGCCAGGTGAATGCCCGCGCCGACCAGGGGCAGGAAGAACACCGTCAGCAGCTGCGAATTGATGCTCTTGCGGATGTTTTTCCGGGTCATGCCCACCTTCTGCATGATTTCGAAGCGCTTCTGGTCCTCATAGCCCTCGGAAATCTGCTTGTAATAGATGATCAGTACCGCGGCAAAGAGGAACACGATGCTCAGCAGAATGCCCAGGAAGAAGAAGCCGCCGTAGGTGCCGTAGAAATCATAGCGATTGGCCGCCATGCTTTCAAAATAAACGGCATACATGCCCATCTGGTGCAGCTGTTCCGCAACCGCCTCGTGCATATCGAAGGCAATCTGGCTCTGCTCCTCGTCGCTCAGCGAGCTGTCGAAGCCGTATTCCCACTGCTGGCTGAAGAGGTTGTCCCCCTGCAGCAAGGGCTGCAGGCCCTGCAAATCCTTTACCACCACGTAGATGGTGTCCACCACGTCCACCGCTGCCATGCCGCTTTCCTGGAAGACCACCGGGGCCTTCCGGGTTCGATAGGCCACCTTGGAATCCACGCTGATGGAATCCCAGCCGTAATCCCCGCGCTTCAGGGAAATCAGCGCCTCGTCGTCTGCCAGGGTCTCGTTGGTGCCGCAAATGCGGTTGTAATCCGGCAGGGGCAGGAAATTCACCTGATAGATGGTGGAATCCGTAATGTGCCGGCCCGCTTCCTGGGGATCGGTGGTAATGGCGCCGTCTTTCATGGCGCCGGTGACGGATACCACCCGGAAATCCCGGAAATTATGGGCGGTTGCGTCGTGTTCCGCCACGTATGCGTCCACCAGCTCCCGGGCGGCGTCGCGCTTTTCATCCGACAGCATGGACACATCCTCCGCCTTGGCGATGAGGGTAATATCCCGGGGATACCGGCTGCGCAGACTGTCTTCGGAACCGAAATACAGCCCCGTGGTGGAGGATACGGTCACCAGCACCATAATGGACAGAATGCAGATGGAAGCCAGCCCCGCGCCGTTGCGCTTCATGCGATAGGCCATGGAAGAAACGGACACGAAATGTCTCGCCTTGTAGTAATAGCGCCGATTCTTCTGCAGCATGCGGCAAATCGCCACCGAGCCTGCAATGAACAAAAGGTATGTGGCCAGAATTACCAGAATCACAGCCACGAAGAACATCACCATGGCGCTGAGGGGCTGCTTGATGGTCACGGCCAGATAATACGCCACCGCCAGCAGGATCAGCCCCAGAATCGCCAGCACCCAGTTGGCCCGGGGCGGCTTTTCGCCGGCGCTTTCGCTGCGCAGCAGATTCACGGCGCTGGCCGTGCGAATCTGCAGAAGCGCTTTGATCAGCAAAAGCACGTGGATGACGCAGAACACCGCCGCCGTGAGAAGCATGGCCCGGGGAGATACCGTAAAGGTGAAGGTGACGTTGCCGTGCATGATGTTCACCAGCAGCAGCTCCGCCAGCTTGGAAACCGCCACGCCCACTGCCAGGCCGATCACCATCGTGCCCGCCAGCACCAGCAGCGCTTCCCAGAAGAGCACCCGGGCAATATTGCCTTTTCCCATGCCCAGCATGTTATACAGGCCGAATTCCCGCTTCCGGCGGCGAATCAGGAACGAATTGGTGTACAGAAGGAAGATGGCGCCGAAAACGCCCATGACCCCGCTGCCCATGGAGAGCATGGCCTGCATCTCTTCCCCGCCCTTGATACCCGCCAGCACGGGGGTGTCCTGCAGATAGCTGACGATGTAAAACATCATCACCATGCCCGCGCAGGTGAGCAGATAGGGCACATACAGCCGCGCGTTTTTGCGAATGCCGTTTACCGCCAGTTTTGCGTAAAAGCCCAACCTCATTGCGCATCACCGCCCGACTGCAGCATGGTCAAGGTGGCCGTGATCTTCTGATACAGCGCCTCGTCGTCGGCGTCGCCTCGGTAAATCTGATGAAATACCTCGCCGTCCTTGATGAACAGCACCCGGCCGGCGTGACTGGCGGCCTTGACGGAATGGGTCACCATCAGGATGGTCTGGCCCGCGGCGTTGATCTGCGAAAACAGCCGCAAAAGCTCGTCCGTAGCCCGGGAATCCAGCGCGCCGGTGGGCTCGTCCGCCAGCACCAGCCGGGGATCGGTAATCAGCGCCCGGGCCACCGCCGCCCGCTGCTTCTGGCCGCCGGAAACCTCGTAGGGATATTTTTTCAAAAGCTGCGTAATGCCCAGCTGCCGGGCGATGGGCGAAAGCCGCCCATTCATTTCTCCGTAAGACTTGCCCGCCAGCACCAGGGGGAGAAAGATGTTGTCCTCCAGGGTGAAGGTGTCCAGGAGATTAAATTCCTGGAACACAAAGCCCAGATTGTCCCGGCGGAATTCCGCCATGTGGGATTCGGGAATGGACGAAATTTCCTTGCCGTCGATTTTCACGCTGCCTGCGGTGGGCCGGTCAATGGCGGCCAGAATGTTCAAAAGCGTGGTTTTACCGGAACCGGATTCGCCCATGATGGCGACGTATTCTCCTTCCTCCACGGAAAAATTGACGTTGCGGAGCGCCTCCACGCGATTGCCGCCGAAACGGGTGGTGTAGACCTTCTTGAGGCCCTGTACTTCCAGAATGCTCATTTGCATGTCCTCCTGTCTTTTTGCGCTCCTATTATAGCAAAATGCGGGAAACGCTCGCCATGGCTTTGGCTTACATTTCCCGCGGCGCTTCTTACAGTTTTGTAAGAAGTGCGCTTTATTCGTACGTGCTTTCCCGCCGGGCCAGATTCAGCCGGATGGTCGCGCCCTTTCCCGGAGTGGATTCCGCGGAGATTTCATGACCCAGATTCTGACAGACGCGCCGGCACAGATACAGTCCAATGCCGCTGGCCCGCTTGTCCCGGCGGCCGTTGATGCCCGTATACCCGTTTTCAAAGATTCGGGGCAGGTCCTCCGGGGCAATGCCGATACCCGTGTCCGCAACGCACAGGGTCGGCCCCGGCTCCTGATAAATGGCGACGCTGCCGGCGGGGGTGTACTTCAGGGCATTGGAAATCAACTGTTCCAGCACGAATTCTAACCACTTTTCGTCCGTAATCACCTTCTGGTTTACGCCCTTGTATTCCAGATGAATCCCCCGACGAATAAATTCCCCGGAAAATTTCTTCACGGCTTCCCGAATCACCGCGTCCAGATCGCAGGAACGAATCACATAATCCGTGTGCTCCGAATCCAGCCGCAGATAGGCCAGCGCCATGTCTGCGTATTGGCTGATGCGGGTCAATTGGCCCATCAGCTGCCGGGACAGGGCGGTGTCCTGATTTTGCAGGGTAAGGCCCATGGCGGCGATGGGGGTTTTGATCTGATGGGCCCAGAGGGTGTAATAGGCGATGCGTTCCCGATACTGGCCGGAAATCTCTTCCTCCCGAGCCTGATGCCGGGCGCAGAGCCGCACCGCCAACGCCCGATATTCGGCCTCCAGGGGTTCTTTCGCCGCCGGGAGCAGACTGGGCAGGTTCTCCCCCGCCTCCTGCAGCTTGCGCAATGCGCGGCATTTGCGGGCGTATCTCCCATACCCCACCCCCAGGGCGCACAGTCCCGCCGCCAGTGTCAGCGCCGCGGGATAAGCTGCCGCCGCCAGCGGCAGATGATACAGCGCAAAGGCCACCGTAAACAGCGCCGCCGCCCCCATCAAAAACAGCATCAGCGCCAGGCGCGACCGCAGATACCGCCAAAAATCACTCATGAACGTCCTCCAGCAAATAACCCTCACCAAATCGCGTGGTGATAAAGCCCTTCAGCCCCGCCGCGTCCAGCTTCTTCCGCAGGCGGTTGACGTTCACCGTCAGGGTGTTTTCGTCCACGAAGCTGTCCGTTTCCCACAGCCGCTGCATCAGCCGCTCCCGGCTGACGGTTTTCCCCCGGCTCTCCATCAGCGCTGTGAGAATGCGTGCCTCGTTTTTGCTCAGTTCAATGCGCTTTCCCTGATAGGTCGCCACGCCTTCGCCGGTATTCAGCGCCAGCCCCCGATGCTCCAGCACCGGCGCGCCGCCGCCGAAATCATAACTGCGCCGCAGCATGGCCCCCACCTTGGCCATCAACACCCCCTGATCAAAGGGCTTTGCGATGAAATCGTCGCCGCCCATGTTCATGGCCATGACGATGTTCAGATTGTCCGCGGCGGAGGACAGAAAAATCACCGGCACGCTGGATTCCCGGCGAATTTCCGCGCACCAATGATAGCCGTTATAAAAGGGCAGCGAAATGTCCATCAGCACCAGATGCGGGTCGAATTTCCGGAAGGTTTCCATGATATTTCGGAAATCCCGGGCGATTTCCACCTGATAATTCCACATTTCCGCCTGCTGACGCACCGCCTCGGCAATATCCGGGTCGTCTTCCACAATGAGGATGCGATACATGCTTTTTCACCGCCGTTTCTGTTCTTCCCCTATTATAGCAGAAAAGCGCCCCGTTTGTAAAACGAGGCGCGAAATACATTCGCAGGATATTTTAGAACGCGTCGGGATGCTCCAGGTGCAGCGGCAGCGGGGCCCAGCCCATGGGCAGGCCGTTTCCGTCCTCGAAGCCCTCCAGGCCGAAGAAGCGCCGCTGGGCCTCCATGGCGGTCAGCCGCTCAGGCTCGCCGGCAGGCGCGTCGCTTACGGAAGGCACGCCGTTTTTCACGGTAATGGTCACCGTTTCCCCCTCGATTTCGAAGCAGCGGCTTCCGTCCGCCAGAGGCGCGTAACTGGCCTTCAAGCGCATAAACGCCTCCAGCACCGGGCCAAAATGGAAAATATGCAGCATCTGGTCGTGGGAAAACCGCGCGTTTTCCTCGAAGGCGGCCAGCGCCCGGTTCAGCCCGGTTTCATACAGGCCCGTATAGAAATTCATAGTGCGCACGCCCTTGCGCCGGAACCACGCCTTGACTACCGCGCCGGTATCCGCCGGGTCTGTCAGACAGCAATCCGAAACGCCGGTGCGGTCCCGGTCGTCGTTTACCACCAGATAGCCCGCAAAGGCTCCGTCCTTCAGCACCTGCACCAGCCGGCAATTCCATGTCCGGCAAATGATCCAGAAATCCTCCAGCGGCCGGAGGGCATAGGCGGGCCGGTTCTGATGCAGCCGCCAGGCCTGCCGGATCGTGTCCGCGTCATTTTCCGCCACGTCCGCAAAGTCGATCTGCTCCCAGGGGGTGTCCGCCAGGGCGTGGCGCACGTTGGAGGCATTGATGGTATGCTCCTTGCCCACGCCGCCCTGGGTAAATCCGAAATATTCATACCGCTGGCGCTGACCGCCCAGCATCGCCAGATCCGCGCCGTTTTCGCGGCACTCCTCCAGCGTCATGTGCATGAGCTTCTTCATGTGCCCCTCGCCCCGGGCGTAGGGATGCACGGAAACGGTGCCCACATACGCGGTTTTTAGCGTCTTACCCATCACGCGCCATTCTCCAGGCATGGCGGCCACCAGCCCCCGCACGCCGCCCTTTTCATCCAGAGCCAGGTGCTGCATGTAAGCCGTCTTCCGGTCGGGCCCGTACACCTTGGGAATCAGGGCCTGAAAATCGTGGGGTACATGGGCGCAGGAAAAGACCATATTGGCAAAATCCAGATAACTCGCCCGATCCGCTTCGGTGGCGTTACGATAGGTGAAGTTCATGATATCCCCTCTCTTTCAGGAAATTCAACACCTGTTCGCAATTCGGCATGCCCCCCTGGGCTCCCGCGCCGGTGACGGAAATGGCCGCGGACGCGTTGGCAAAGGCCAGGCAGTCCGCCAGGGGCAACCCTTCGGACAGCGCCCGGGCCAGGCCCGCGTTGAAGGTATCCCCCGCCGCGGTGGTGTCCACCGGCGTCACCCGGAAGCCCGCCGCATGGAACGCGCCTTCCGAAGAAAGCACGTCCGCGCCGCCCGCGCCGGTTTTGGCGATGACGTGCTTCACGCCCTTGGCCAGCAGATGGGCCATGCGTTCCGCCGCGTCGGCGTTTTCCGGCAAATCGGCGGTAACGATGCGCAATTCCGTTTCATTGGGCGTAATGTAATCCACGCAGGCCAGCACCTCATCCGGCACAGGAACCGCCGGAGCCGGATCCAGCACCACGGTTTTCCCGGCGGCATGCAGCTTTTTCACGGCGGTAAATACCGTTTCCCTGGGAATTTCCAACTGGAACAGGAAAATATCCCGATCCATCAGTCCCGGCAGCGTCCGCTCCAGCCATGCCTCGTCGCAGGCTTCGTTTGCGCCGGGCACCACGATAATGTGGTTTTCGCCGGCGCGTTCCACTTCAATCACGGCGGTGCCGGTGGTGCAATTTTCCGCCGTTTCCACCCAACGGGTGTCCACGCCGTTTTCAGCAAAATTCTTTCGATAGGTTTCGCCGGAAGCGTCCCGGCCTACGCAGCCGGCCATGGCCACCTGTCCCCCCAGCTTTCCCAGGGCCACGGCCTGATTCGCGCCCTTGCCGCCGGGCACCACGCTGAATCGATCTCCGGTGCGCGTTTCACCGGGCTTTGGAAAACGGTCCACACGAACCACCATGTCCATATTGATCGAACCAATCACTGCGCATTTCAGCATATGCATACTCCTATAAACACAATGCCAATACCATGGAACCATGATATTGGCATTGCAGAACTTTTAAATCAATCAGTCCTTTTTCCGCAGGAAGCTGGGCACGTCCGGGGTGAAGCCCCGGCGATTGCGGGTGCGGGGATCCGGCTCGTCCTGATAGGCCCGGGGACGGGGGGCGTTCTGCTGGGGCGCGGCCTGACGCTGGGTCTGGGGCGCAGCCTGAGCGGGGCGCTCGTTGATGATGGGCTCTACCGCCGTGCGAGCGGTGCCGAAAATGGGCGACACCTGCTCTTCATCGCTGAGCAGGGGCTTGCGCTCTTCCGCACGGGCGTAACCTGCGGTTTCCACCCGGGGATCCGGTTTCTGGGCGGGCGCTTCGAATCCGGTGGCGATCACGGTGATATGCACCTCGTCGGTGAGGTTATCGTCGATGCCGGCGCCGAAGATGATGTTGGCTTCGGGATCGGCTTCCTGGGTAATGATGGTGGCCGCCTCGTTGATGTCGATAATCGAGGTATCGGGGCCGCCGGTGATGTTGATGAGCACCGCCCGAGCGCCGTCGATGGAGGTTTCCAGCATGGGGCTGGAAATGGCCTGCTTGGCGGCCTCCACCATGCGGTTTTCGCCCTTGCCAATGCCGATGCCCATGTGGGCCAGGCCGCGGGCTTCCATCACGGTGCGCACGTCGGCGAAGTCCAGGTTGATCAGCGCAGGCACGGCGATCAGGTCGGAAATGCCCTGAATACCCTGACGAAGCGTGTCGTCGGCAATGCGGAAGGCTTCGCGCATGGAGGTGGACTTGGTGACCACGCTGAGCAGCCGATCGTTGGGCACCACAACCAGGGTGTCCACATGGGCCTTCAGCCGGTCGATGCCCGCCTGAGCGTTGCGCATGCGGGGCTTGCCTTCAAACATAAAAGGCTTGGAAACCACGCCAATGGTCAGAATGCCCATTTCCCGGGCGATTTCCGCGATAACGGGCGCCGCGCCGGTGCCGGTGCCGCCGCCCATGCCGCAGGTAATAAACACAAGGTCCGAGCCCTTAATGAGCTTGGAAATTTCTTCGCGATTTTCTTCAGCGGCGTGCTGACCCACTTCAGGGTTCGCACCTGCGCCCAGGCCCTTGGTGAGCTTTTCGCCGATCTGAACCTTGGTGGTGGCCTTAGAAAGGTTCAGGGCCTGCTTGTCGGTATTGACGGCGATAAAGTCCACGCCCTGCAGACCGGCTTCCACCATACAATTGACGGCATTGGTGCCGGCGCCGCCTACGCCGATGACCTTTATTGCAGCTACGTTGTTCTGCTCCATTTCAAATTCGAGCACAAGGCATCCCCCTCGTTTTGAAGATTAGTATTTCCGTATGCGTCCCTTAGTATCAGCCCTTTTTGAAAATGCTGGTGATTTTCTTGGAAAAGATCTTGCCGCCGGTTTCCGGCTGTTCGATCGAATCGAAGATCATGCTCACCAGTCCCAGCGCCGTGGCGTAAATGGGGCTGTTCAGCTTGGCCGCCTTGGCCACCGGCACTTTCACGGGCCGGCCGATGCGCGAGGAAAGGTATTCCCTGCCGCCCCGCATCAGCGAGATGCCGCCACCGGTGAGCTGCACCTGGGTCCGGGGGCCGAAATAACGGTTGGCGTCGTTCATTAGCGTCTTGTCAATGAGATCGCAGATTTCGTCAACCTGGCCCTCGATAATATCAGCCACTTCTTTGCGGGGGAAGGAAAGCCGGGAACCGTCGTCCCCTTCCACGTCGTAGAAGTTATCCTGATCGAATTCATCGGGGTTGAACAGGAAGCTGCGCTTGATCTGTTCCGCCTCCCGCATGGAGAGGTTCAGCCCCATGGCCAATTGCGCGGTAATATCCCCGCCGCCCTTGGGTACGGTGGCGTGGTAGACGATGGCGTCACCCTCGATTACGGAAATTTCCGTGGCCAGATAGCCGATGTCGATGAGCATGCTCACCCGGTCCCGCTCCTCCAGGGAAAGCAGCAGCAGGCTCTCTCCCAGGGTGGGCGACAGAAATCCTCGAATGGTGATGCCCAGTCGACCCATGATTTCCCGGATATCGTCGATAAAGTCCATGCTGGCCAGGATAAAGGACACGCAGGCCCGCAGCCGTCCGCCCTTTTCACCCATGGGCTCCATGGTCTTTTTCCCGTCGTTGACGGAGAACCACGCCGGGGAACGGTGCATCACGTAATCGTCCTCGCCGCCGATATGGAGCTTTTCGGCCGCCATATCCTGCACGGTGTTGATATCTTCTTCCGTAATTTCGTTTCCGGAGGTTTCGATTTCCGCCTCCGCCGTCAGCACCCGGATGCGCTCCCCGGGCACGCCCACATAGATTTCGGTAATTTTGGTGTTGGCCTCCAACTCGGCGGCGGAAACGGAATCCTGCACCACGTCGGTGAGGGCTTCGTATTCGTTCCACTCCTTGTCATTGAAGCCGGCATAGGGCACCGTACCGGAGCCGGCAATGTCGCAACGGCTGAGACCGCCGCTGCGGGCGACCACCGTCACAACCTTGGACGTGCCAAATTCAATTGCGGCAATCTCTTGTGTCTTCATGTTTCCGTCGCTCCAACCTTCAGGCATGCATCGCGCCTTTTCCGCGCCCTGTCCTTAGACGCGGCAAAGCGCCGCATAGTTTCCCGATACTTGTTTACATTATACATTTTATGCCCGAAAAGTGCAAACACAATTCCGTGAAAAATGCGCATTTTGCAGGATTGTCAAATTCTTTTCAAAAAATCGACGCTTCGCGGTCATAGAAAAACCGGGCGAACCCTTCAGTTCGTCCGGTAATCCGCCTGGTTTCCGCTGGACACGTCCAGAATGCCGGAGGTCTGCCCCCGGCTTTCCAGATCCGCCAGGGCGTATTTCATCCACACCAGCTTTTTCTCCATGTTCTCTTCCGTTCCCAATAGCACCGTCATACCCGTGCGCGAATAGATATACAGGTTGGAAGTGTCCTTCACATTCAGTTCCGAAACGTAGTCCCAGGCTCCTGCCGCGTCCAGGGCGGCGATAACCGCCCGGCAGGCGCTGAGCCGCCCGGATTCTGCCCCCAGGGTCTGCCCCGGACGCGCCTCTCCGGCGGATAAGCCTGTGATGTACAGAAATTCTCCTTCCGGCATCTGCTTGGTGGAGCTCATGACCACCATATCCGCATCCAATTGGGTAATCAGCCCGCCGCATTCCGTCAGCGCCCGGCCCACTCGAATTTCCACGTTCAAAATCACCCGGGAGGGCATCTCCTTCTGAACGGAAAGGCACCTGATCTGGCCGCTCTGCTCCACGCCCCGCTTCAGGGCCGCCGCGTCGATCTTGCGCATCTTGCCTCCCAACTGTGCACCGGAGGAACGGATCACGTCCTGCACCTGGGCCGCCGGCACGCCCGTTACTTCCACGTCCCGCAGCACAAACACCGAATTATCCAGAAAAACGCCCAATATCCCCAGCGCCAGCAGCACGCCCAGGACAGTAAAAATTCTTCGCACAAAGGCCTCCCGAATTCATCAGGGCACATCCCTGGAAATACTCAAAAGCACCGCCACGGCGCACAGCACAATGGCAATGGAGGTGCCGCCGGAGGAGAAAAACGGCAGCGGCAGGCCGGTGGTGGGCATCATGCCGGTGACCACCATCACGTTCATCACGCATTGCACGCCGATCATGGCGGTAATGCCTCCCGCCAGCAGGCTGCCGAATCGATCCCGGCAGCGCATGGCCACCCGCAGCCCGAAAAACACAAAGGCACAGAACAGACACAGCACCCCGCAGCAGCCCACAAACCCCAGATCCTCCCCCACCACGGCGAAGATGAAATCCGATTCCGGATAGGGCAGGAAGGCGTATTTCTGGCGGCCCTTGCCCAGGCCCATGCCAAACCAGCCGCCGGAGCCGAAGGCCATGAGGGATTGGGAAAGCTGATAACCCTCGTTGGTGAGAAAATCAAAGGGATGGGTAAAGGACATCAGCCGCGCCCGGCGATAATCCTCCGAAAGGGCGTAGAAGGTGCCCAGGCACGCGCCGCCCACCCCCAGCATCACCAGATAGCGCCAGCGCACCCCCGCCATGGCCACCAGGATCACCGAAACGATCAGAATGCTTCCAGCGGTGGACAGGTTGGGCTGCATCAGAATCAGCAGAAACATCAGCCCCGGCACCGCGAACAGCGGCACGACCCGGGTGAAGAATTTCCGCACGTCCCGGGTGCCGGAGGAAAGGGCCCGGGCCATAAACACAATGGCGGCGTATTTGGCCATTTCCGAAGGCTGGAAGGTAATGGGCCCCACCACCAGCCAGCGCCGAGAGCCGTTGACATATCGGCCAATGCCGGGAATCGCCACCAGAATCAGCAAAACCACGCTGATGCCCACCAGACCGCCGCTGACCCAGGGCTTTTTCAGCAGCCGGTAATCCAGCCGCAGCACCACCGCCATGCCGCACACGCCCACGGCGACCCCCAGCAATTGGGACCATACCTCCGAAAGGGCGCTGCCCTTATCCTGGGCGTTGTAATAACTGGCGGCAAACAGCACGATCAGCCCCGTAATCAGCAAAAGCGCTGTGCACAGCATCAGCCCCCGGTCCGCCGGGCGGGCCTTTCCCCGGGGGATCAGGCCTGTTTCGGCTCCAGATCCTTTACGATCCGCTTAAATTCCCGACCCCGGGCTTCATAATCCGAGAACATGTCAAAGCTGGCGCAGGCGGGAGAAAGCAGCACGCTGCCGCCCTCCCGGGCCAGTTCGTAGGCCCGCCGAATGGCGAAATCAAAATCATAACCGCAGTGCTCGTAGGCCGTGAAGCCGCATTTCTCCAGCGTGTCGGCAATCTGCTGGGCGGTATCGCCGATGAGCACCACCTTTTCCACCTGGGATTTTAGAATTTCCTGCACCATGGGGGTGAAATCCGTGTGCTTGTCATATCCGCCGGCGATCAGCACCGCCGGCCGGTCCATGGCCCGAACCGCCTGAATGGTGGAATCCACGTTGGTGCCCTTGGAATCGTTCCAGAATTTCACGCCGCTGATTTCCCGGGTGAATTCAATGCGATGCTCCACTCCTTCGAAATGCCGCAGGGTATTGCGCACCACCGCCGCGGGCACGCCGGAGGCCATGGCCATGGCCGTCGCCGCCAGGGCGTTGGCCAGGTTATGCCGGCCGGGAATCTTCAGATCCTGTGCGGGGCACACGGGCACCACGGAATTTTCGGAACCATAGACGATCACGCCGTCCCGCACAAACGCGCCGAAGGGCACCGGGCCCTGGGTGGAAAACCACACCACCCGGCACTTTACGTCCGTCAGCATGGCCCGGGTTTCGGGGTCGTCGTAATTCAAAACCATGCTGTCGTTGCCGGTGCAATTCTGGAAAACCCGCTTTTTCATGGAGATATACACCTCCATGGTGCCATGACGATTCAGATGATCCTCTGAAATGTTCAGAACCGCCGCCACGTTGGGGTGGAACCGCTCCGCGGTCTCCATCTGGAAGGAGGACACCTCGCAGACGGTCACGTCCTCCGGCCGCATGCCCGGCACTTCCCCGGAATAGGGATTGCCGATGTTGCCCACGGTATGTACCCGCTTGCCGTTGTTTTTAAAAATTTCAGAAAGCAGGGTAGTGGTGGTGGTTTTGCCATTAGTGCCGGTAATGGCCGCCAGATAGCCGCAGCTTTCCCGGTATGCATATTCCAGTTCGCCCAGCACGGGAATGCCCTTTTCCCGGGCGGCGCGTACCACCGGCGCGGAAACCGGCACGCCGGGGCTGAGGATAACGGCATCCACGCCCTCATTCAAAATGGGCACAGGATCCTCTCCCAGACGGAATTCCACCCCGGGCACTTCCAGTTCCTTCAGCCCGCCTTCAAACTGTTCCCAGGCCTTGGTGTCGTTTACTACGGCCGTTGCGCCCCGAAAAACCAGCAGCTTTGCCGCGGCGATCCCGCTGCGGGCCATGCCCACTACCAACGCTTTTTTGAGTTCCATCTTTTTCACACCCCATTTGACTGCGAACGGGGGAACGCACAGCTCCCCCGTTCGGTAAATATCATTTTCTTATTTCACAAATCCCAGCAGCGCCACCAGGCACAGAAGCGCCGTCACAATATAATACATAGCCGTGACCCGGGTCTCGGGCATACCGCTGAGTTCAAAATGATGATGCAGCGGCGCCATGCGGAAAATGCGCTTGCCGTGAGTGATGCGGAAATATCCAAACTGAATCAAATCCGACAGGCTGGAAACCATCATCGCCAGAGCGATAATGGGCAGAAGCAGCGCATAGCCCGTGACCATCACCGTGCCCATCAGCGCACCGCCGATGAAGAAGGAACCCACGTCCCCCATGAACACCCGGGCGGGATGCGCGTTGAACCGCAAAAAGCCCATCAGGCCGCCCACCATGGCGCCGGAGAAAATGGCCACGTTCAGAAGGTTGGTGGAATCGCCCGCCGCGCCAGCCAGACACACGCAGATCAGCGCCATGGTGGCGAAATCAAACAGGGAACAGCCCCCCAGCAGGCCGTCCAGGCCGTCCAGCAGGTTTGCGGAATTCACCGTGCCCACCAGAATGAATGTCATGATCGGAATGTACCACCAGCCCAGGTTCCACACAACGTCCGTAAACGGCACCTTCAGCACCGGGCCGATGGCCGGGTGATAATAGGCCCAGAGGGACAGGCCGATGGAGAAAATGATCTGCGGGATCATCTTCTGCTTGGGGGTAAGCCCCAGGGAACGCTTGAACTTTACCTTGATGAAATCATCCACAAAGCCAATGAGGCCGAAGCTCAGGGCGCACACCAGACAGATCAGAAGAAAATCCCAGCGGGTGTCGTTGTAAGCAAAGATGAACGAAGCAATCACCGCGGGCACGGCGAAGATAATGCCGCCCATGGTGGGAATGCCCTGCTTCTTCTTGTGGGATTCCGGGCCCAGGTCGTAAATGGTCTGGCCGAATTTCATCTTCTTCAGCCAGGGAATCACCACGGGGCCAAACACAATGGCCATGACAAAGGAAGCAAGGATCGTCCATATCAGCTTTTGCATCTTCTGTTCCCTCCAAATATCAGCGGACGGCGAGCAGTTCGGAAACCACGATTTTTTCGTCGAAGGGGTGCTTTACGCCCTTGATTTCCTGATAGGTCTCGTGTCCTTTTCCCGCCAGCACCACCACGTCTCCGGGCCTGGCGATTTCCAAGGCGTGACGAATGGCCTCCCGGCGGTTTTCAATTACGATATATTCGCATCCCGTGCCCCGGATTCCTGCCTCGATTTGCTTTAAAATCTCGAAAGGATCCTCATTGCGGGGATTGTCGCTGGTAAGAATGCACAGATCCGCCAGCCGGCCGGCGATTTCGCCCATGATGGGCCGCTTGCTGCGATCCCGGTCGCCGCCGCAGCCGAACAGGGCGATCATGCGCCCCTTGGTGGTGCCCCGCACGGCGGTGAGAATGTTCTCCAGACTGTCGGGCGAATGGGCGTAATCCAAGATCACCCGATAGGGCGTTTCGGTTTCCAACAGTTCGATGCGCCCCGGCACGTTGCGCACGCTTTCCAGGCCCCGGCGGATGTCCTCTCCGTCGATGCCCAGGGCGCAGGCCACGCCCGCGGTGAGCAGGGCGTTATATACGTTGAAGATGCCCGCCAGCTTCAGGGCAATGGCCACCCGGAAATGCCGGTGATAGGTCAGCATGAAGCTGCAGCCCCGCTCGCCGATTTCAATATCGTTGGCGTACACTTCGGAAGCCTCCCGAATGCCCACGCTGAGGGCCGGCCGCCCCAGGGCCGCAAAGGCCTCCTTGGCGGTTTCGTCATCGGCGTTGTAGACGATCTTTTCCGTCATTTCCGGGGAAAAGAAGGCCATTTTCGCCGCCAGATAAGCGTCCATGGTGCCAAAATAGTCCAGATGATCCTGAGAGAAATTGGTGAACGCGCCCACGGCGAAGCGCATGCCGTACAGCCTGTCCATGGCCAGGGCGTGGGCCGAGACCTCCATCACCACGTATTCCGCGCCCTTGTCCAGCATGTGCCGCAGCAGGGCCTGCACCTCCAGCGGATCCGGCGTGGTGAGCTTGGTGGGAATCATTTCGTCGCCGATCATGGAGCCCACGGTGCCGATGTAGCCGGTTTTGTGGCCCGCGGCCTCGATTACCGCCTTCATCAGGTAGCTGCCGGTGGTCTTTCCCTTGGTGCCGGTAAGGCCCACCAGCTTCAGATGATCGGCAGGATTGCCGTAAAAATTGGCCGCGATGACGGAAGTGGCCTTGCGCACGCTGCGCACCTCCACCTGGGGGCAATCGATGGGCAAATAGCGCTCCACAATCAGCGCCGCCGCCCCCGCCTGCACCGCCTGAGGCGCAAAGTCGTGCGCGTCCATCCGCAAACCGGGGGTGCAGAAAAACAGCGAACCCTGCTTCACCTTCCGGGAATCGATGCACAGATTGTCAATTTCCACCTGGGCGTCGCCGTGAATCGCAACAATATCCGGTACTCTCTCAAGCAATGCGCTCAGTTTCATAGGAAAACCCCCTGTTGTGTTTTATGGCGGTTGAAATTCCACCCGCACCTGTGAGGTGGGCGCGGCCATTTCTCCCGGAGCGGGTATCTGCGAGACGGCCATCCCGCTGCCCGATACAATCATTGAAAGTCCATAGGAACGTAAAAGCCGGTTGGCTTCCACCACGGATAACCCGGTAACGTCCGGCACGGACACCGCCTCGGTCTCCGCCTGTGCGCCCTCCACATAGAGCATCACCAGAGAACCTTCCGCCATATCCGCTCCGGGGGCGGGCAATTGGGCGATGACCTGTGCGCCCACGCCGTCCAGCACGCAATCCAGCCCCGTTTCCTGCAAGGTGGCCTTGGCCTGGCCCACGCTCATGCCCGTAACGTCCGGCACTTGTACCTTCTCAAGGGTCTCGGCGCTCTGCGTGGGGGCGCAGCCCAGATACGCCAGGCTCTGGGCCAGAATTTCCCCGGCAAAGGGCGCGGCGGTGGTGGAACCGTAATCGATGGCCACATCCGCCCGGTCTACGATCACCATCACGGCGATCTGCGGATTCTCCATGGGCGCAAAGCCGATGAAGGAGCCGATGTGCGTATCGGAGGAAACCACGCCGTCCACATATACCTGGGCGGTGCCGGTTTTGCCGCCCACGCTGTAGCCCTCCACCCGGGCGTTTTTGCCGCCGCCTTTTTCCACCACGGAGGTGAGCAGCTGGCGCATGGTGCGGCTGGTGTCTTCCGAAACGGTGCGGCTGACCACCGTGGCCCGGCCCTGTTCGATGACCTGGCCCTGGGGCGAAAGGATTTCCCGCACCACGTAGGGCTTCATCAGTTTTCCCCCGTTGACGGTGGAACATGCCGCCGTCAATAGCTGCAGGGGCGTTACGGCCACGGACTGTCCGAAGCCGATGCGGGCCAGATCGCCCTTTTTCACCCGGCTGCGGGCAATGACGATGCCGTCCGCTTCTCCGGAAAGGTCCACGCCCGTGGCGGAACCGATGCCGAATTTTTCCAGATAATCATAAAATCGGTCCGCTCCCAGCCGCAGAGCCAGTTCCACAAACACCGGGTTGCAGGAATTCTGCAGCCCCTGGGCCAGGGTTTCCGCCCCGTGGGGCTTGCCCCAGCACTTGATGCGCCCACCTTCCACATACACCGAACCGGAGCAGTAGAACCCGTCCGAAAGCTTCGCGGCCCCCGCGTCCAGCGCCGCGGCCATGGTAAGCACCTTGAAGGTGGAACCCGGCTCATACGCGTCGCAGATCAGGGTGTTGCGCATGCGGCGGTTTAATTCCGCCACATCGTCCCGGGGCGGGTCGTTGAGATCAAATGCCGGCTGCATGGCCATGGCCAGAACCTCCCCGGTATTGGGGTTCATGGCCAATATGCGAATGCTTTGGGCGGAATTGACCTCGATGGCCTCCCGGGCGGCCTTTTCACAAAATCCCTGAATGGTGGCGTCGATGGTCAGCGTCACGTCGGAACCGTTCACGGCGGCGATGTATTCGCTTTTGCCGTAGGAAAGGGCCCGGCCCTTGCCGTCAATCTCCCCCAGCACCTTGCCGCTTTTTCCGGAAAGAAAATCGTTCAGAGACGCTTCCAGTCCGGATTGGCCCACGCCGTCGATGGTGGTAATGCCGATTACCTGGCTGAGAAATTCGCCGTAGGGATAAAATCGCTGGCTGTCTTCGTCCAGCACCAGTCCCTCCAGCGCGTCGGACTTTTTCTGCCGGTGCTCCGCCAGCATGCTCTTCAGCTGCTGGGCGGTTTCCCGGGACAATTGGCGCTTCAGCACCACGGAAGACCGGCCGGTCTGGGCCGCTTTGGCGGCGATTTTTTCCGCCTCCATGTTCAGCACCGGAGAAAGAATCTCTCCGAACCGGGCGGCGTTTTTCACCTGCCGGGGATTCACCGATGCGGTATACGCCGTGGCGCTGATGGCCAGCACGCTGCCGTTCCGGTCCAGAATGCGCCCCCGCAGCGGGGAAACCACGCTTTCGCTGGTCCACTGGGCCTGGGCTCTGCGCTGGAGGCTTTCCCCGGCAATCACCTGCAAATAGAAAAGCCTTCCGCCCAACGCGCCGAAAAGCGCAAAAAATGCGGCCATGCACAAGGCAAGGCGGCGACGGATCAGCGGCCCTGTCAGAACCACGCGCATCCCTCCCCGCCAGCTTTTTATTGCACTCCCGCAATTTCAGCTGTATGCGTGGACGCCTCCTGATATTCCTGAGGAATGGAAATCACCCGCAGCTGATCCTCCTGGGGCAGCTGCATGCCCAGTTCCAGGGCCTCCCGGCGAATGCGTTCGGTGCTTCGGAAGGAAGCCAGCTGCACCTCCAGGTTATCCTTCTGGGCGCTGAGCCGTTCCGTTTCCGCGTTCACCCGGGAAATTTCCTTTGTTTTACCGGAAATTTCCGCCAGCAGGCAAATCTGCGTCACCAACCCGCCCACCAGCATCAGGCAAACCAGGCATTTCAGCAATCTACGCGTATCTACGCAAAATCTCATTCCTGTCCCTCCTGCGCCCCCGGTCGGGCGAAATAACGGTCGTTGACGTAAGCCATCAGGTCTTCCACATTTTCCCGGGCCGCCAGATACTGCTTCACAAATCGGTCCTCATCCCAGATTTCCAGGTACTTTCCCACGCCCACAAAGCGCACGGCCTTGTCCATGCCCGCCTGCTGGCGCAGCGCCTGGGGCAAAAGCACTCTCCCCTGCCCGTCCAGCGCCTGATCCGTGAAGGAAAACGCCTTAATCAGCCGCACATAGGCCATACCTCTCGCGTCCGAATCCGGAATCCGATCCAGCCGGCGGCCGATCTCGGCCCATTTTTCCGCGGGATACAGGGCGATGGCGTTGAAATCGTTGTTCAGGCCAATGGTGAAGCCCTCGCTGAGCGCCTCCCGGTAAGCGGCCGGAATGGTGGCGCGACCCTTGGGGTCAATGTTATGCGAATAGTTGCCGGAGAATTCCGCTCTACCCACTTTGCGCCGCCTCCCGTCCTCTGAATACACCACATTATACCACAACCATACATTTTGTACCACAATACGACACGGATTTCATATTTTCTTCGAAATTCGACAAAAAGATGCGCCCTCCCCCGAAGGAGAAGGCGCATGTCTGATTTGTTTCAGAAAATGCCCCAGGTTTTAAAGCAGAAGATCATCAAAAACATAGTTACCGAGCACAGCACCGTGGTCGCCATCACCAATTGCCCCGCCAGATCCTCGTCGCCGCCCATCTGGGCCGCCATGGTATAACTGCTCACGGCGCAGGGACTGCCGAAGGCGATCATCAGCGCGGAGAATTCCGCCCCCCGGAAGCCCAGGAAATACGCGATGGTCAGAAGCACCGCCGGCACAAGCACCAGCCGCACCCCCGTGCCCCACAGAAGCGCACCCTTGTTGCCGCGAATTTTCTTCAAATCGATGGACGCGCCCAGCACGAACAACGCCAGAGGCGAGGCTACGGAAGCCAGCTTGTTGACGGTGGACAGGGCGAAATCCGGCAGATCAAAGGGCAATTTTGACACCAGAAAGCCAATGGCGCAGCCCCAGATCAGGGGATTTTTCAAAACTCCCAGCGCCACCCGCTTGAAATCGCACTTGCCCCCCCGGAAGAACTCCAGTGAAATCACCGCCAGCACGTTGAACACCGGAATGGTAGCGATGACCATCATAGCCGCCACGCCGCCGTCTCCCTGGGGAAACAGCGCCTCCGCCAGGGGCAGGCCGAAAATGGCGTAATTGCTGCGAAAAGAGCCCTGAATCAGCACGCCCCGCCGGGCGTTGACCTTTTCCACCCGGGGCACCACCAGCAGCGCCGCCAGAAAGGTGGCTACAACCCCCGCGGCGCAAAAGCCCAGCACCCAGGGATTCAGTTGGGAATCCTCCTGAATGTTCATCAGGCTCCTGGCCAGCGAAACCGGCAAAAACACATTGAATACCAGTTTGTTCATGGTCTTTTCGGCAATCTGCGGAATCATCCCCGCCGCCTTGCACACGTATCCTACCACCATCACCAGAAAAACCGGCAGCACGATGTTCAGCGTCAGTAAAAAGTTATCCAATGCAAGCGTCCCCTTTGTCCATCATTTTCTTTTATTATAACAAATGCCTCATCCAAAAGCAAAGCCCCCTCCGCAAAATAGCGGAGGGGGTAAAATCCATGCGAAATCAGTCAGAAACAGTGGCCTGGGTCAGGTCGCTGCCGAAGTATTTCATGGAAATCTCGGCCAGTTCGCCGGATTCGGCCAGCTCGGCAATGGCCTGATTGATGGCCTCCCGCAGGCTGGCGGAATCCTCGCCCTTGGGCAGAGGGATGGCCACCTGAGAAGCCTCCTCCGTCAGCGCAACCACCTTCAGATCGGCTTCCGGATGCGCAGCCATATAATCCAGATAGGAGACCTCGGCGTTCAGGGTCGCGTCTACCCGGCCGTACAGCACCAGCTGGATGGTCTGATCCAGATCGTCCACGCCCACGGTGGTAGCGCCGTAGCTTTCGCCCAGCTGGGCATAAGTGCTGGCCAGAGTGTTGGCCGTGGTCTTGCCATCCAGGTCTTCAAAGGAATGGATGTCGTCCCGGTCGCCCCGAACGATCAGCGCCGTGCGGATGTAGGCGTAGGGCGTGGTGAAATCGTACTTCTCCGCCCGCTCGGGGGTGATTTCCACGCCGTTGGCGGCCATGTCATAACGGCCCGCGTCAATGCCGGCGAAAATGCTGTCCCATTCGCATTCCACGAACGTGGCCTTCACGCCCAGCTTTTCGGCGATGAGCTTGGCGATTTCCACATCGAAGCCCACCAGATTATCGTCCTCATCGTGATACGTCCAGGGGGCCCAGGTGCCTTCCGTGGCGATGACGATTTCGCCCTTTTCCTGAATGCGGGCCAGCATGTCGCCTTCGGCCATGGCCGCGGCGGTCAGACCCAGCACCAACGTCAGAACCACCAGGGAGCACAGAATCTTCTTCATCATTGGACATTCTCCTTTTTGTTGTTTATCGAAACATGCTCGCCTTGGGCGGACATGTCACCGTCGATTTTCCGCAGGAAGCCGCGGGTTCGTTCCGCCCGGGGATGGGCAAAAAATTCCGCCGTGGGCGCTTCTTCCACCACCACGCCGTCCTCCATAAACACTACCCGGGTGGAAACATTCCGGGCGAAGCTCATTTCGTGGGTCACCACCAGCATGGTGCGGCCTTCCCTGGCCAGATCCCGCATGACGGAAAGTACCTCCCCCGTCAGTTCCGGATCCAGCGCGGAGGTAGGTTCGTCGAAAAAGATAATTTCCGGGTCTGTGGCCAACGCCCGGGCAATGGCCACCCGCTGCTGCTGGCCGCCGGAGAGCTGGTTGGGATAATGATCCTTCCGGTCCAGCATGCCCACCTTTTCCAGTACCTCCAGACCGATCTTTTCCGCCTGGGCCCTGGGGGTCTTTCGGGCGATAATCAGCCCCTCGGTGACGTTCTGCAGGGCGGTTTTGTTGAGAAACAGGTTGTAATTCTGGAAGACGAAGGCCGTTTTCCGCCGAATATGGGCGATCTCCTTGCGGGACACCTGCCCAAAGTGATATTTCTCCCCGTCGAATTCCATGAAGCCGTCGTCCGCGGTTTCCAGAAAATTGAGACAGCGCAGAAGGGTGGTCTTGCCCGAGCCGCTGGGGCCGAGAATGGCCACCACGTCGGACTGGTTCACTTCCAGGCTCACATCCCTGAGCACGTCCAGCTTGCCGAAGCTCTTTCGGATATTTTGAATTGACAGCATACCTTACTCCTTACGATAGCCCGAGGCGTTGAGTCGTTTTTCCCCTGCCCGCTGCACCCAGGTCAGCACCGTGCAGAACAGCAGGTAAATCAGGCCTACCTCCATATACAGCACCAGCGGCTCATAGGTGCGGGCCACAATGCGCTGGGTGGCCATGAACATTTCCATCACGGTGATGTTGGCCGCCAAAGAGGTGTCCTTCACCATGCTGATCAGCGAATTGGACAGCGGCGGGAAGGCAGTGCGGAAGGCCTGGGGCAATACGATGCGCCGCATGATCTGCAAATAATTCATGCCCACGCAATAGCCTGCCTCCATCTGCCCCGCGGGCACGGATTCCAGCGCCGCGCGCATGGTTTCCGCGCAATAAGCGCCCTCGTTGATGGAAAAGACGATGATGGCCGAAGGAAAGGGGTCCAGTATCACGCCCAATTTCGGCAGCCCGTAAAAAATCACGTATAACTGCACCAGCAGCGGCGTGCCCCGAATGACCCAGATGTAAAACCGGCAAATCTGCCGAAGCACCGGCACCTTTGCGAATTGAACCATGGCCACCGCCACCGCAATGACCATGGCGATGGCAAAGGAAATAACCGTCAGGGGGATGGTCATGGTCAGGCCCGGCAGCAGAATCTTTGGGAAGGAATCCACCACAATGTTCCAAACCCGTTCCGTCACAGCGCTTCCTCCTTACTGATCCCGCTTCTTGTTGCGAAGCTGATAAATGGTATAATCCAGACAGTCCAGTTTCCGCTGCACCTGATGCAGCTCTTCCAGCAGCTTGTCCCGCTGCTGCTGCAGCTTGCAGAGAATGTCCGATTCCCTGGAGCACTGGCAGCATTTGTTAATGAAGGTATCGTCACAGCCCGCGTCCTTCAAAGAACGCATTTCTTCTTTTCTGTTTTCTTTTTCCGTCATGTGCGTCCCTCCCTGTAATATTAAACGCCAACGGCCGCAAAATGTCAAATACGTATATTGCATACCTTCCGATACTTGAAAAGTATGGTTTCTCGTGGTACAATGCCGGTATGGGAGGGGGAAACGTCATGGAATTGCGGGTATTGAAATATTTTCTGGCCGTTGCCCGGGAGGAGAGCATTTCCCGGGCGGCGGAACAATTGCATATGTCCCAACCGCCCCTTTCCCGGCAGATACGGGAACTGGAAGAGGAACTGGGCAAGCAGCTGCTGGTGCGGGGTAGCCGAAAGGTGACCCTGACGGAAGAGGGCATGATCCTGCGGCGGCGGGCGGAGGAAATCCTGAGTCTGGCGGAAAAAACCCGTTCGGAAGTGATGCTCTCCAGCGAGGACGTTCGGGGCGTGATCTCCATCGGCTGCGCGGAAACCGAGGGCATGCGCGTCATCGCCCGG
This sequence comes from uncultured Eubacteriales bacterium, assembly GCA_902767315.1. GTDB lineage: Bacteria > Bacillota > Clostridia > Christensenellales > Aristaeellaceae > RUG11247. The sequence continues at coordinate 11,989 of CACXHB010000092.1, read as the reverse complement.
AAATTTCGCGCTCTGCGGGAGGATTATCCTCAGGTGCGCATTCATCTGCACAGCGGCAACGCCGAAGACGTATTGTCCCTTCTGGAGCACGGTCAGGTGGACTTTGCCCTGGTGCTGGAGCCCTCCGAATTGCAGAAATTCGATTTTATCCGGCTCAACGCCTCCAATCGCTGGGGCATTCTCATGCGCCGGGACGATCCCATGGCCGCCCGGCCGGTGATCTGCCCCCAATCCCTGCGGGGCGTGCCGCTGCTGATCTCCGCCCAACAGGCGGGCAGCGACGCCCTCTCCTACTGGCTGGGAGGCGATCTGGGGCAATTGAACATCGCCGGGGAATATAATCTTCTGTATAACGCCGCCATGCTGGTGGAAGAGGGGGTGGGCTACGCCATGTGCCTGGACGGCATCTACCGGGAATCCCCGGACAGTCCCCTGACCTTCCGCCCCCTGACCCCGAATCTCACGGCCGCGCCGGTGCTGGTCTGGAAAAAATATCAGGTATTGACCAAGGCCGCCCGGAAATTCATTCAGCGCATGGAGGACGATCTGTAAAATAGTTATTGACAGAAATGCCGGAATACGTTACCATACACTCAGGAACCATTGGGAGAAATTTCCCATTTATATCGCAACCACATCTTGGCAATCAAAGGAGGACAATCATTATGAAGTGGGCACTCATCGGTTACGGCGGCATGGGTCACTGGCACGTAAGCAAACTCAAGACCCTTCCTGAAATCGAAATCGCGGGCATTTACGACATCCTGCCCGAAAAGCGCGCCCAGGCGGAGGCCGACGGCCTGCACGCTTATCCCACCCTGGAGGCCCTGCTGGCCGATCCCGCGGTGGACTTCGTTACCATTGCCACCCCCAACGACTTCCATAAGCCCATCGCCATCCAGGCCATGGCCGCCGGAAAGCACGTCATCAGTGAAAAACCCGTGACCCTTTCCAGCCGGGATCTGCAGGCCATGATCGACGCCTCCCGGAAATATGACCGCGTCTTCTCCGTGCATCAGAATCGCCGCTGGGACGAGGATTTCCTGGTGATGAAGCAGATTTACAACGAGAACATGCTGGGCCGTGTTTTCAACATCGAATCCCGCGTCCACGGCTCCCGCGGCGTGCCCGGCGACTGGCGCAACACCTGGCTCCAGGGCGGCGGCATGATTCTGGACTGGGGCGTGCACATGCTGGATCAGCTTCTGCAGCTGGTGGACGACGACGTCATCTCCACTTTCTGCACGGTTTCCCACGTGACCAACGACGAAGTGGACGACGGCTTCAAGGCCATCATCACCTTCGGCAGCGGCCTGACCGCTCAGGTGGAAGTGGGCACCAGCAACTTCATCAATCTGCCCCGCTGGTATATGCAGGGCGAAAACGGCACCGCCATCATCAACGACTGGGCCCTGAACGGCGAAATCGTGAAGGTTTCCGATTGGGAAAAGCGCGACGCAGTGCCTGTGGTTACCGCCGCTGGCCTGACCAAGACCATGGCTCCCCGCACCGAGGAGACCATCAAGCGCTATCCCCTGCCCACGGTGGAATCCGACGTACGGGATTATTACCGCAATTTCGTCAAGGCCATTCGCGGCGAGGAGAAGCAGCTGGTGACCCATGCGCAAATGATGCGCGTGGTGAAGCTGATGGAAGCCTGCTTCAAGTCCGCGGAAGAAAACGCCGTGGTGCATACCCGCATCTGATCTTCCCCATTTTCACAAAAGATCCGCCTGTCCGGTTTTCCCGGCAGGCGGTTTTTGTTAGATATCAACAAACGAACACCTCCGCCTTCCCCTCTGGGGAAGGTGGCCGAGCGCAGCGAGGTCGGATGAGGTCGTTCTCCTTCTCATCGTCTTATAACGTCGTTCCCAGCGCCTGCAACAGCGCTTCCTGAGGCTCCCGCGCCACCCGGCAGGGCTCGTCCAACACCATGGTTTCCCGGCCTTCCGGGGTATACCGGGGCCAGGGCTTTCCCTTCGTGGTGGGCACGCCGTCGCGCACAAAGGAAGCCAGCATTTCCGCCAGCACCCGGGAGAATTCTTCTTCCTCCGAATGGAGCACCACGCGCAGCTGCAGCGGCAGATCCGCCGTGTGCCAGGAATAGCGCTTCCCCGGCAAACCGGGATGGGGAAAATCGTACGTCACCAGATACCGGTACACCGGCTCCCCCGCCCGGGCGCAGGCCGCCGCCTGAAAGGCCGCGCCGGCTCCCAGAAGGCTGCAATTGGAGCAGATGAACATGGCCAGATGATCCGCGTCCTCGCAGCCCTTGCCCCCCTGACGGAAGGCTTCAATGACTCGATCCACATTTTCTTCGGTGATGCTCAGGCCGTCCGCCGGGAGCAGCCCGCCCCGCTGCAAAAGATATTCCCGCAGATTTTCCGGCTGCACCACGTCCCGTCCATCCTTCTGGCCCGGGGCCATAAAAATGGCCAGTTCGTCCTGAGACGCGCCCACCAGCAGCGGAACGGTTCTGCTCTCCGGGTCGGGCAGGAAGGAACGCTCCGGATTGTACCGGGCGTTTTTCCCGTCCGCCACGGGTTCAAATCCCAATTCCCGCCCCGTTTCCATTCGGGAAGCCTCCAGAATCTTTTCCGCGGGCAGCGTCGAAAGCGCCTCCAGATGGTCTTCCGCCACGCCAAGCCTCTCCAATACCCTGCGGGCAATTTCCGCAGCCCTTTGGGGATCCACCGCAAAGGCCGGCGCGGAGCCGCTTTCCACCACGGCCCGGCGAAACAGCTTTCGCGCCCGGGGCATAGCCAGCAGGGAGCTCACCTTCATGCCCCCGCCGGATTCGCCCATAATCGTCACATTTTCCGGGTCTCCGCCAAAAGACGCGATGTTCTGCCGCACCCATTCCAGAGCCAGCACCAGATCCAGCAGCCCGGCCATGCCGCTGCCTTCGTACCGGGAATCCAGCTGATCCAGGTACAGATAGCCAAAGATATTCAGCCGGTGATTGACGCTCACCAGCACCTGGTTGTTTTCCTTCACATATCGATGCGCACCGATGGCCAGGGTGCCGCTGCCGGTGGCGAAGCCGCCCCCGTGAAAATAGACCAGCACCGGCCGCTTTTCCGTGTCGCACGCAGGGGTCAGCACGTTCAGCACCAGGCAGTTTTCCCCCTGACGCTCCTCCGCCACGCCAAAGTCCTCCGGATGTCCCCCGTTGAAATGGGGCCCCAATCCCTCGGAACCGGAAATGCTGCCCCCGAATTGCATGGCAATAGGCCCGTTCTTTCGGCAGTCCCGCACGCCTTCCCAAGCCTGCGCGGCCACGGGCGGCAAAAATCGCCGTTCCCCTTCGCAATTCGCGCCGTAGGGAATCCCTCGATAAATTTCCACGCCTTCCCGGGCCCCGCCCAGCACCCATCCGGCGCTAGTATGCGCCACGGGCCCCAGCTGCTTCGCCTGTTCGATGGTCATAAGTTTCCTCCTTTAAAAAATTATTTACTTTCTTTCAATTATAGCATACCGTTTTCCAAAAAGAAAGAAACGCCCGCGTGCCCATTGCAGCACGCAAGCGCTTCCACATAAATCAGGTATTGTGTTGTTTCACCCGCAGATGACTTACCGCCTTGGCAAAGGTCAATTGGGAAAGCACATAATCTCGATGTCCCTGCTTTTCCCGCATTTTCAGCCATGCCTCCTTGGCCTGACGGCGCTCCGCTTCTTCGTTGATTTCGTCGGGGCGCAGGGCGCTTTCGCACAACAGCTGCACCCGCTTTTCCGATACATCCACCATGCCCTGGCTCACGGCGCAGGGCACCCGGGTGCCGTCGGGCTTCACAAAAGTCACCTCGCCGTCCACAATGGCGGCGGTCAGGGGCGTGTGCCCGGCCATGATGCCCAGCATACCGTCGGAAATGGGCACCATCAGCGAAACGCAGTCCCCATTGTAGAACGTACGTTCCGGGGAAAGGATTTCCAAATGAAAGGCCTTACTCATGCTGACCCTCCGCCATACGGCCGGCCTTGGCGCGCACGTCGTCAATGGTGCCTACGTTAAAGAAGGCGCTTTCCGGATATTCGTCCATTTCGCCGTCCACGATGGCCGCAAAGCCGCGAATGGTCTCCGAAAGGGGGACGTACACCCCCGGAATGCCGTTGAATTTTTCCGCCACGTTCAGCGGCTGAGAAAGGAACCGCTGAATCTTTCTGGCCCGGCGAACGGTGAGCTTGTCCTCGTCTCCCAATTCATCCATGCCCAAAATGGCGATAATATCCTGCAATTCCTTATAGTGCTCCAAAATTTCCTGCACCCGGCAGGCCACCCGGTAGTGCTCTTCCCCCACGATTTCCGGCTCCAGCGACCGGGAGGAGGATTCCAGGGGATCCACCGCGGGATAAATGCCCAATTCGGCAATCTTGCGGCTGAGCACCGTGGTGGCGTCCAAATGGGCAAAGGTCGTGGCAGGGGCCGGATCCGTCAAATCGTCCGCCGGCACGTAAATGGCCTGCACCGAGGTAACGGAACCGTCCTTGGTGGAAGCGATGCGCTCCTCCAGTTCGCCCAGATCGTTGGCCAGGGTGGGCTGATACCCCACGGCGGAGGGCATGCGCCCCAGCAGGGTGGAAACCTCGCTGCCCGCCTGAATGAAGCGGAAAATGTTGTCGATGAACAAAAGCACATCCTTGTGGCTGGCGTCCCGGAAATGTTCCGCCATGGTCAGTCCCGTCAGCGCCACCCGCATACGCACCCCGGGGGCCTCATTCATCTGGCCGAACACCAGCGCGGTTTTGTCGATTACGCCGCTTTGCTGCATTTCCGTCCACAGATCGTTGCCTTCCCTGCTGCGCTCGCCCACGCCGGTGAACACGGAATAACCGCCGTGCTCCGTGGCGATGTTGTGAATCAGTTCCTGAATCAGCACCGTTTTGCCCACACCCGCGCCGCCGAACAGGCCGATTTTGCCGCCCTTGGCATAAGGAGCCAATAGATCAATGACCTTAATGCCGGTTTCCAGCACCTCTTCGGTGTTCTTCCGCTGATCGTAAGCCGGGGCCGGGCGGTAAATGCTCTTGCGCTCCGCCTCCGGGCCGATGGGCTCCTTGCCATCCAGGGTTTCCCCCAGCACGTTGAAAAGCCGGCCCAGCACCGGGTCGCCCACGGGCACCTGAATCGGCGCGCCGGTGGCCGTCACTTCCAGCCCGCGGTACAACCCTTCGCTGGCGCCCAGCATAATGCAGCGCACCAGGCCGTTGCCAATGTGCTGCGCCGCTTCCAGCACCCGGCGCTGGCCGCCCACTTCCACATACAATGCTTCTCGAATCTTCGGCAGCCCGTTTTCAAAGCTGACGTCCACCACGGGGCCGTTAATGCCCGCGATTTTGCCTGCGTTCTGCTGCCGGATGCCTTGATTTGTCAAAATGTTTGTCCTCCACTTTGGTTCTTTTCCCGCTTGCGCTTCAGGGCCTTGGCGCCGGAGGTGATTTCCACCATTTCCCGGGTAATGGCCGCCTGACGCAGGCTGTTGTACTGCATCTGAAGCTTTTTTAATATCTCCTCGGCATTTTTCCCGGCGGAGCTCATGGCGGTCATGCGGGCTTCCTGCTCGCTGCAATAGCTGTCCACCAGGCAGCTGTAGATAAAGCCCGTCAGATAACTGGGGATAATTCCCTCCAGCACCGTGTCCGGATCCGGGAAAAATTCCTTGCCGGTCTGGGGCGGCTCGTCCAGGGTGGGACAAAGCTGGCTGCGTTCCAGGGGCAGAAGGCAGTTTCGCTGGCACTGAGCGGGCTTGCCGTTCTGATATTCGGTGTAAATGATGTCGATCTCGTCCAGCTGGCCCGCGTCGTAATATTCCAGAAGATCCGTGCAGATCTTTCTGGCCTCCCACACGGTGGGAAAGGCCGCAGAATAATGAAATTCCTCTACGATGGGAATCTTCTTGTTCTGGCAATACTGCCTGCCCCGCTCGCCCACCACAAAGAGCATGGTTTCCGGGTTGCGGTGCATATACGCCTCCGCCTCCCGGATGGTGGTCTGGTTGTAACTGCCCGCCAGGCCCTTGTCGGAAGTCACCAGCAGAATGCCTCTGCGGCGATTTCGCCGGCCCTGGGGCAGCGGCGCCCGGAAATACCGGTTGTCCGTGTCCGGAATGTACTGAAACAGTTCTCGAATCTGCTCCTTCAGGGCGCTGAAATAGGGCTCCGTGCTGGCGACCTCCCGCCTGGCCCGGCGCATTTTCACCGAGGAGATCATATACATGGCGTCCGTGACCTTTTTGGTCTGGCGGATGCTGCCGATTCGGATTTTGATTTCACCGGCGCTTGCCATTGTGCTGACTCCTTTCCAAGAATTTTTACGCCCGAACCGTGGCGAAATAAGTCTTCGCCGCCTGAATCACGTCCCGGCGAATCTCGTCGGAATAGCGGCTGTGCTCGATTTTCAGGCACACGGCGTTCTGTTCCCGCTCGAAATAATCCAACAGCCCCCGCTGCACGTCCTTGATGCGCTTCAGGGGAATTTCCTGGAACATGTGCTCCTGGGCGCAGATCAGGGTTACCACCTGTTCCCACTGGGTCAGGGAAACCTGATTCTTCTGACGCAAAAGCTGCATCAGCCCCGCGCCGTATTTCAATTGCTGCACGGTCTGGTCGTCCAGATCGCCGCCAAACTGAGAAAACACCTGCATTTCCCGATACTGGGCCAGGTCCAGGCGGATGGTGCCCACGGATTTGCGCATGGCCTGGGTCTGGGCCGCGCCGCCTACGCGGGACACGGAAAGTCCCACGTTCACCGCGGGCCGCTGCCCGGCAAAGAACAGCTCCGTTTCCAGGAAAATCTGGCCGTCGGTAATGGAGATGATGTTGGTGGGAATATAGGCGGAAACATCGCCCGCCTGAGTTTCAACAATGGGCAGCGCTGTCATGCTGCCGCCTCCCAGTTCGTCCGTCAGCTGGGCGGAACGCTCCAGCAGCCGGGAGTGCAGATAGAACACGTCCCCCGGGTAGGCCTCTCGGCCGGGGGCGCGTTCCAGCAGCAGACTCAGGGTTCGATAGGCCACGGCGTGCTTGGACAGATCGTCGTAAATCACCAGCGCGTCCCGGCCGCGGTACATGAAATATTCCGCCACGGCGCAGCCCGCGTAGGGGGCGATGTACTGCAGCGACGCGGGATCGCTGGCCGGGGAAGACACAATCACCGTGTATTCCAGGGCTCCCGCTTTCTGCAGAATGCTGACCACCTTCGCCACGGAGCTGGCCTTCTGGCCGATGGCCACATAGACGCAGACGGTGTCCTTCCCCTTCTGGTTCAGGATGGTATCCACGGCGATGGAGGTTTTGCCGGTCTGCCGGTCGCCAATGAGCAATTCGCGCTGACCGCGGCCGATGGGGAACATGGAATCAATGGCCAGAATGCCCGTTTCCAGGGGCCGGCTGACGGATTTGCGCTCCACAATGCCCGGGGCCGGCCGCTCGATGGGATAATATTCCTTGGCCGTGAGCTCCTCGCCCCCGTCGATGACCTTGCCCAGGGGATTGATCATCCGGCCCAGAATGTGGTTGTTGATGGGGATGCCAGCCGTGCGGCGGGTGCGCACCACCCGGTCCCCTTCGGAAATATCGCTGTCCTCGCCGAAGAGCACGATACCGGTGGTGCCGTCGGCGCGAATGTCCTGCACCATGCCCTTTACGCCGCAGTCGAACAGCACGATTTCCCCGTACTCCACGTCATAAAGGCCTTCGATCACGGCGATGCCGTCGCCTACGGACCGAACCAGGCCCACCTGCTGGTGTCCGTGATCCAGTTCGAAATTCTGAATGTCCTCTTTCAGAAGGGAAATGATCCTGGAGGGATCGTATTCCTTCTGAAGGGCCTGGAAGGATTTGCGCAGCTGGCGAATGCGGCCCAGGGTGCTCCAATCGTAGTTATCGTCGCCTACGAAAATATTGAAGCCGCCCACCACGGAGGGATCCCGGCGAATGACGAATTCCACCTGCTCCACGTGGTATTTTTCCCGAACCACCTGGCGAATCTTCTCCAGCTGTTCCTCTGTAGGCGGGGTAATGCAGGCGATTTCCACCTTCAGCGGGGCCTGCGCGCCCTCCCCCAGCAGTTCAAAAGAATCGTCGTTGTTTTTCATTGCGGCTTCCTCTCCTCCGGCGTCTCCTGCTTGCCGATGCGGATAAAGGCGTCATACAGCTCCCGATCCCGTTCCGGAGTCACCGTATCGCTCAGCAGCTTCTGAGCCGCGGAAATCACCAGTTCACCGATCTCCGTCTGGGCGGAATCCAGAATGTGCTGCTTGCGCTCCTCCGCCTCGGTTTCCGCCGCCTGCAGATAGGCGGAGGCCTTGACCTTGGCTTTGTTGATGTAGCTTTCAGCGGCGTCGGCCATTTCCTTTTCCGCCTTCTGCTTCATGTCGGCGATTTCGGCGTTGGCCTCTTCCATCCGTTTTTCATATTCCGCCTTCAGCTGGTCGTTTTCCTGGGCCTTGCGGGCGTTTTCCGCCTCCAGGGTCTCGAAATGCGCCCTGCGCTGATCCAGGAACTTGCTGATGGGCTTGAAAAGCAGCAGCGACAGCCCTCCGGCGAGAATGACGAAATTCAGCATGTGCAGAAGCACCTGCAAAAAGTCAATGTTCAGCGGCATATCCAAATACCTCTTTTTATTACAGTACGAAGATAATCAGAATGGCGACGATCAGCGCGTAAATGATGGCGGTTTCGATGAACACCAGGCCCAGCATCATGGCGGAATTGATCTTGCCGGCGACTTCCGGCTGACGGGCCATGCCGGAGGTGCTCTTGGAAATCGCCAGCGCCATGCCGATAGCGCCCGCGGTAGCCACAACGCCCACCACCACGGCGGCGGCGATGGCCTTCGAACCGATGGAATTGTCGGTGGCGGTCACGGCCTCGGTCTGGGGTTCGGCTGCGGGAGCAGCGGCCTCCTCGGCCAGGGCAGGCATCAACAGCGCGGAAGCAATCAGGGCAAGCACTACCAGAACCAGGCAAGCAGAGAACATCTTCTTCATTTTAAGCAACCTTCTTTTCCTTTTTCATTTTCTTTTTCCGGGGTTCCGTCGCCTCGCCGTAGAAGATGGAGACGAGGGTTGTCAAAACGTAAGTCTGAATCACCGCGTGCAAAAGCGTGAACAACACGCCCACAAACACCGGCAAAACAAAGCTCAGCGTGGTGTAATAATACACCAGATCCGTCACCAGCAGTCCGCTCAGCAGCGCGCCGAACAGTCGGAAGCTCATGGATATGGGCAGGGAAAAATCCTTCAGTACACCCAGCATGCCCTTCAGACCGCCGGTGATAAGTCCCGCCCCCAGAATCACCAGATAGGACGTAACGCCCATGGCGATGGCGCCGTTGATGTCCGCAATGGGCGCCGGCAGGGAGATGGACACGCCCCGGGTGGTGACCGCCTGAACGCCCAGCAGTTCAAACAGCGTGCTCAGGAAAATGTAAATTCCCGCGCTGAAAATGTACGCGCCCACAAACCCGCTTTTGTTGGGGCTGTTGGTTCGGGCCATGTCCGAAAAGAATTCCACCGGCTTTTCCAGAATCGTCTGCATCTTTCCCGGAATCATTTTAAACCGGGGAATCGCAAAAATTCGAATCAGCACCGCGGCCAGCAAAATCGCCCCCGTCACCACATAAGCGGAAATCAGCGCCGGGTTGACCTCCAGGCCGAACAGGGAAATCCGGTTGTCTTCGTGCAGCACGCCGTCCCGCATGGCTTCCTTCACGGTTTCCGTGCGCACCGTGGGATTCTTGCTCAAAAGCAATATTCCCGCCAGCAGCGCAAGAATCAGCGCCAGCCAGACTGCAAGAAAAATCCGCTTTCCCGCCTTTCCACCTTTCATCTTCAATTGCTCACCTCGAGATGTGTTTTTCGTCCGCAGCACACAACCCCGTGTCTGCGGCGGATGCTCCGCACCGGGCGGATCTCAATCCCGGATGGGATTATAATACGCTTCCTAAGAATCGTCAAGCCCATCCCCGGACAGAAGCCGTTAATTTTCAAGGACAGCTACATGCCGTTTTTTTATAGATCAATGCATAGAAAAGCATGGGCTTTTTTGCGGCGAATTCGCCGCAAAAAAGCCCACGCTTCAATCCTGTCTATTCAATTCCCAGCATTCGAAGGGTACGCCCGTCCCGCTTTCCCTGATAGTATTTGTCCAAAACCCGCTGAAACACCTCCGGCTTCTCCGCCGCCGCTTCAAACAACGTCATGGACGATTTCAGCTTTTTGTCGTCCGGCCTTCCCATCACCTGAACGATGTCTTCGACCTCCAAAGCCAGCAGCGCGTTGCAGATTTCCACCAGCCGCGCCCCCAGCACCGGGTCCTTCAGATAGGCTCTCGCTTCTTCCATGCCGGAAATCCCGTAAAATTCGGACATGGCGCTGCGGCCAAGCCCCTTCAGCTGCGGAAAGATGTACCACATCCAGTGGCTTTCCTTCCTGCCCCGCTTCATTTCCGCTAAAGCCTGGGCATAACTCCCCTCCTGCGCCTGCAGAAAACGCGTTAAATCATATGCCATCGTTTCCCCTCCCCTTCTGAACGTATCTGTTCTTGTCACCTCTAATATACTACAAACTCACCTTAAATGGAAGTCTTCATTTCGTCTTGTCCAATACGAAGGGCCCGCTTCAATGGTAACGCGCTTTAAACTCAATAGGCCCACCGTCGTAGATTTCATACGTAACGGAAAGGGATGTTGTTTTCCTTTGCATATTGCGCAGCAATGGATCCCTCCGAACATTTTATTAGTAACCGCGGACAGCCAGCAAATGCATTTTCGCCAATAGAAGTTACGCTTTGCGGAATCCAAATTTCATTCATGGACGAGCAGCCGAAAAACGCTTCTTTCTCGATGAAAGTTAGTCCTTCAGGAAGCCATGGACTTTGAAGATTTTCGCATCCATAAAAAGCATAGTCACCAATTCGTTTAAGTGCGTCCGGGATAAATATCTTTTGCAATTTCTTACAATCTCGAAACATTTCAGATTCAAATACTGAAATGCTTTTCGGTATATGAATCGTCATCAGATTTGTGCATCCCTTAAATATTCCAGTTCCCATAGATTCGACGGTATCTGGAATGTACATATCTCTCAGTGAAACACAATTTAGAAACACGTAACTTCCCATCCTTTTTAGCCCATTGCTTAAATGAATGCTTGGCAAAGCCTTACAGTCACTAAATATACGATCTCCCATTTGTACAACCTTTAAAATGGGGATCGATACCAACGAAATACATCCGTCAAAGCAACCACAGCCCAAATAATAGCCTTCCCAAAATCCCGAAACATTCTTAAGAGAAGTACATTCCTGAAATATGCCATCCGAAAAACTGCCATATTCCCAATCCGGATCATCCAATACTTTACCAACAAATGTTACATTTCTTACCTTGGAGTGTGAAAAAACACCTACATGCATCTCCTTGGCGCAAAATTCCAAGTCAATGGATTCCACTTTTTCACGACAGCCGTACAGATCTGGTATGGAACAGGACATACCACTGCAAAATATATCAGGAACTACTTTGATTGAGATTCTCTTTAAACCAAATGCTTCGATATGCTCGATCTCACTTGCGCAGTATTCTCCTCTTAACTCAGTAACGGTTTCTCCATCTATTTCTTCCGGAATCGTTATCCCTCTGCTAAAAACAGTAAAACCTGTTCCAGGCAGCGTTCCACTCAAAACGCAAACTCCGTCAAAGGTTTTTCTCCACACTATTTCTTTAATTGGTAAGCATTCAGTAGGGGAATTTTTAGTAATACGGAATTTTTTTCTCTCCATAATGAACCACATCTCCTATAAACGTTAAGTAGCCCAATTCTCGGCCCTCAAAAGCCTATCCCCTATACTGCAAACCGCCACGTTACCGGGCATTTTTAGTCCGCCGCCTTAGCAGCGCCACCGTCTCCACAGATGCCCCGCATTCATCAAATTGCGTGAGCACCTTTTGTTCAATGGGAAACTTGTACGCAATCGCCTTTACAAAGCG